>JANOOM010000718.1:0-3700 GCA_031421335.1 Armatimonadota bacterium | reverse complement strand
CCTTGAAGCGCCGGGCCAGCTCCTGCGTGACGGCGCTGGTGATGTCGTCGGCGATCTGAATCTCGGTCAGGTCCACATAGGGAACGCCCCACTGCTCGCCCAGGCAGCGGACGCGGTCGCGCTCGGTGATCAGGCCCATGGATACTAATAAGTCCCCGATCGGCTCCTGCGTTTTGAGCTGCCGCTGCTTGTCCACCGCCTGCGTGAGCTGCTCCTGGGAGACCTGGCCGCTGCTGACGAACACATCCGCCATTGCTGTTGACTGCATGAAAGTTCCTGTCGGGCACGAGAAGTCGGGACAAAGATCGGCAAAAGAAAATGGCAGGGAGTATTCTCCCTGCCATAATTATCGGTATCCCGTGCCGCCGTCTGTAGGCGACTTTTCGAGGATGCTGCCGTCACACCGCGTCTTTTGCGACGGAGACTTTGACGAAGATCACGACCTCGGTACGGTTGTGCGAGACCTGCGTGTCGCGGAAGAGCTGGCCGAAGAAGGGCAGGTCGCCCAGCAGCGGGACCTTCTGGATGCTCTTGACGTCCTGCTGGCTGATCAGGCCGCCGATGGCGATCGTCTCGCCGTCCTTCACGCGCAGGGTGGTCGTCGCCTCGCGCGTGGAGATGTCCGGGAGCTGCGCCCCGCCGATCCCCACTCTGAACGAGACCGAGGACACCTCCGGGTGGATGTTCAGGGTGACATAGCCGTCGTTGTTCACCTTGCCGGTGACGAACAGCTTGATGCCGGCGCTCACCGTCGCGGTCGTGACGTTCTGGCCGGTCGGGGAGCTGGTGATCGAGGAGATGTAGGTGATGTTGTCGCCGATGAAGACCGCCGCCGGCTGCCCGTCCACGGCCGAGATGTTCGGGTCGGACAGCAGCTTGACGTCGCCGTTCTGCTGGAGCGCGTCCAGCTTGACGTCCACGAAGTCCCCCAAAGCGGTGCGCGAGAACGTGCCGAACTTGAAGGGCCGGCCGGGGTAGCCGCTGTCGCCGAGCGCGGGCGGGCCGTGGGCGATGTTGTCGGCGCCCTCGCCGATGCGCGTCTGCGCCCCGGCGAAGCTGTAAGCCAGCCCCAGGTTCTTCTGGGCGTTCAGGTTGACTTCGGTGATCTTGGCCTCGAAGTTGATCTGGGCGGGGCGGACGTCCACCGTCGCCAGGACCTGCCGGGCGCGCGCGAGGTCCGTCTCGGAGCCGGTGAGCAGCAGCGACGAGGTCGTCGGCTTGGTCGGCAGGTTGCCCGTGATCGAGGTGGTCGTGCCGCCCGCCGCTGCGCCGTAGGAGGTCGAGGTCGCCGTGGTCCCGCCCGCGTCGGCGGTCGAGGGGGCCGCGGGCGCGGCCCGCTGGGTCGGGCCGGGCGTGATGATGACGCCGGGGACCAGCCGGCCGAGGACCGTTTGCAGGTCGTCGGCGGACACATACCGGATGTTGTAGACCTCAGTGTGCGAGGTGCCGATGTTGCGCGAGATCATGGACTCGGAGTCGGAGACGAGCCGGCGCACGCCCTCGACGTCGTCCGCCGTGCCCGTGATCACCAGCACGCCGCCGCCCGCCTGGCCGCCCGCGGCCTTGCCGGTGGAGGCCTTCACGTTCGGGTAGAGCTGCTTGATCTCGGCTATCAGGTCGGTGGGGTCGGAATAGCTGAACGAGAGCACGGTCGTGGCGGCGGGCGCCGACGCCGTGCCGGTCGCGGTCAGAGTCTGGATGGCGCCGGGCGTGCCGACGAGGTAGGTCCGCCCGATCTTGGCGTACTGGTAGCCGGACAGCTTGGTGATCAGGTCCAGCGCTTCTTCCAGCGAGACGTGCGCCAGCGAGACCGTGATTGGCCCCTTGACGTCGGTGCCGGAGACGATGTTGGTGCGGGTCTGCATCGCCAGCGCCTTGAGGACGTCGTTGATGTCCGCCCCGACGAAGTCGAGCGTCACGTCGCTGGTCCCCGCCGCGGCCCGGACGGTCTGGGCGGCGTGTGAGGCGGGGCGCGGGGCGGCCGAGGCCGCGTGCGGGGCCAGAAGCCCGGAAGCCAGGGCGAAGGTGGCCGCGCCGACGGCCAGCGTCTTGGCGCGCGTCGCCTGGTTAGCTGCTATGAGTTTGGTCGGCATCATGTTCTCCTATGTCGCCCCCAGATGGGGAACGCGAGCGGTCTTCCGTGAACAGTAGTGTTAAAGTGTGAGATCGGCCGGCTTGACGGCCGGGAGTATCCTGTCGTGTTCGGCGGTCGCCAGGGCGCACACCCACCGGGCATCGCCGCCCGTATCCTGCCCGGCCGCGTACAGGTCCCGGTCTAGGTCGAAGGCGGCCCGCGCGGTCTCGGCGCTGGGGGCGCGCAGCGAGGCGAGGCAGGCGTCCACCCGCATCTGGGCGGGCGTCATGTAGGAGCGGGCCATCATCAGCGCGGCCCGGATCACCTGGGCCGGCCCCGCCGGCGGGTCGGTCGGGGCCTGAGCGTCCTCCAAGGGCATCATTTCGCTTGTCATGGCCGGCACGGAGGCGAGGGCATGAACCGTCGTGGGCCGGGCGGGAGCCGGAGCGGCGGGTTTGTCGGTGCCCGGCTTGCCGGTGCCCGGCTTGTCCGCGCCTAAGGCCAGATGATAAAAGGTATTCCCGTGGCGCAGCATCACGGCGGAGCGCGTCACCGCCACGACCCGATAAAGGCCGTCCACAGAGTCGCCGTTGCGGACAATGCGCCGCGCGTCCCCGTTGCGGAGGATGGCGACCGAGCCGCCCGGACTTTGCAGCACGCCGGTGACGGCCCACAGTGGTGCAGGGGTCGGCGCGGGCAGCAGCGCCCCTGCGGGCGCCGCCTTCTCGGGGGCGTCCGGCGTTCCGGGGGCGCCCCCCATCGGCGGCAGGGCTTGAAGGCCGGGCGGCAGGCCGGGGGCGCTGACCGGGGCGGGGCTGACCTCGCGGATGGTCGCTACCTGTGGCGCAGAATCCTTGGCAGGCTCCGGCACTGCGGCGCGTCCGGCCGCTGGGGCTGCCGGGGTGGTCGCCGCTGTCAAGGCCGGGTCCACGAAGCCGACCGCGAACGGGTCGCGCATCCCCGGCGTCGGGGCGGGCGCGGGCGTGTCAGTGCCGTCGGTCGTCGTGGTCGAGGCGGTCGCCGCCTTCGCGGGGCTTGCCCCCACCGGCGTTTCCGCCGCGACGACGGGGGCCGGCCGGGGACGGGTCCCGGCGGCGGCGGGGGAGGGCACGACGATCTTCACGATGAAGTAGCCGAAGACGCCAGCCGAAAGGACGCACAGGGCGGCGAACTGCGGGATCTGCTTTTTGTCTAACTTTTGCATAATGGTTTTTCCGGCCTCCCCGGCTTTAGAGCGTACCGACTCCGACCGCGCCGCGCGCGTTCGCGGCCTTCGTCGCGCCGACCGCCCCGGCCGCTGCGCGCCCGGCCGCCCCGCTTACCGTGCCGGCCGTGACGGGCGGAACGATGCCCGCAAGGGCGGCCCCGGCGACAGGTGCCGTGTCGGTCCCGCCCCCGTGGAACATGAAAGCGGTGAGCTTCAGGCTCGTCGCCACGCCGGGTAGTGCGCCGGGCGTCTTGTCCGCTTGGGCGTCCGGGTGCATCTGCACCGAGGTCACCGAGATGATCTTCGGGAACCGCGTCAGGCTGTACAAAAAAGTGGCCGTGTCGGCGTAAGTGCCGCTGACGTCCACGGCGATGTCCAGCGTGTCATAGGGGGGCGGCGGCGGCGGTGCGGGGGCGACC
>JANOOM010000717.1:0-8395 GCA_031421335.1 Armatimonadota bacterium | reverse complement strand
GGCGATCTGCTGCTGCGGCCCGCCGCCCTGAGCGCGGGTTGGTCCCCGGCGGAGGTCGTGCTGGGCGAACATTTGGTCCTCTTCGTCCTGTTCGCGCCCGTCTTGTGGCGCGAACGGCGGCATCTCGCCGGCCTGCCGCGGAAACAATGGGGGGCGCTGCTGTTCATTGCCTGGGGCGGGTCCGCCCTGGCGACGGTGCTCTACACCAAAGCGTTCGCGCTCGATTTCTCGCACGCCCTGATCGTCGTGCTGCTCCAAAAGACGCAGCCTCTGGTCGCGATCCTGCTGGCGGGGTGGCTGCTGAGGGAGAAGCGGACGTGGCTGTTCTGGGGCTGGGGCGTGGCGGCGATGGCGGGTGCGTACCTGCTCATCGGGTTCCAGAAGCCGCCCGCGCTTTCGGACATCCACACTGAACAAGCCCTGCTTGCCCTGGGTGCGGCGGCCCTCTGGGGCGCTTCCACCGTAGCGGGCCGGTCGCTGACGGCGGCCCTGCCGCCGGGCCTGCTGGCCGGGGCGCGATTTGCGCTGGCCATGCCGGTCCTTGCCCTTCTGGTCCTGATCTCGCCGGGGGCTTCGGCTCCGCACACGCACTCGGCACAGTATGCGGGCCTCTTTCTGATGCTCGTCGTGCTGCTGCCGGATCTCGCAGGTATGTGCTTGTACTACCTCGGTTTACGCGGGACGACGGCCTCGGTGGCGACGCTGGCCGAGCTGTGCTATCCGCTGACCGCCCTGCTGATCGGCCTATTCGTCCAGCACACCCCTGTCTCGACAGTCCAGTGGCTCGGGCTGGCGTTGCTGCTGGTCGCCGTGGCGGGCCTGGGGCGCAGGTCGGGCGTGACGGCCCCCTGGCAGCCGGTGCCACAAATCGGCGGGAATCCGGCGCCCCGGCGGGTATCATAGAAAGCAAAGAGCACTGAAGTAACGAGGGGAGATCACCATGGCAACGGAATACAGTTTCGACATCATCTCGAAGGCGGACCCGCAGGAGGTCAAGAATGCCGTCGGGCAGGCGCAGCGCGAGATCGAAACGCGCTTCGACTTCCGGGGCAGTATCAGCGCCATTGAGCACGACGACAAGGATAAGCTGACACTGCACTCCGACGACGAGGCGCGGATGAGCGCCCTCACCGACGTGCTCCAGTCCAAGCTGATCAAGCGCGGGGTGGACGTCAAGTTTCTGGAATACGGAAAGATGGAACAGGCCAGCAAGGGTACCCTGCGGCAAGTGGTCACCATCAAAAGCGGCCTGCCGACCGAGACCGCCAAGAAGATCACCAAGTTGATTAAAGACAAGGGGCTGAAAGTGCAGGCGCAGATCCAGGACCAGCAGGTCCGGGTCACGGCCAAAGCCAAAGATGATTTGCAGTCGGTGATGGCGATGCTCAAGGGCGAAGACCTGGATGTGCCGCTCCAGTTCACTAACTACCGGTGAGTGCGGGGGGAAGCCTTTGGACCCGTTCAAGATCGCCGGTGGCCTGCTGGTCGCGCTCGGCTTCCTGTTCCGCGCGATCAGTATCGCTTACTTCAACCAGCGCGCCAAGTCGCTGCCGTCCGACCCGAAGGCCCACCGGGCCTTCGCTGGGCGCAAGCAGCGCGCCCTGCTCATTGACGCCTTTTTCGTCGTGATGGGCTTTTATTTGCTGCTGACGCATTAAGACCTACGGGTACGTCTTCAGCAGTACGGCCGCGTTCTGCGCCTCCTGCGGGTCCCCTGAGCCGAGCGCCTGATGCCACGTGCGCCGGGCCTCGGCCCGGCTCCCCGCAAGATACAGCGATGTGCCGAGGCTCACATAGGCCGCCGCGTAGCCCGGTCTCAGATGGAGCGCCTTGTGGTACTCCTGGACGGCGGCGGCGTGGTCGCCCTGGTCGTCCAGCGCGACCGCCAGGCGGTAGTGGCCTTCGGCGTCGCTTGGGTCGGCGGCGACGGCCTGCTTGAACGACGTGATCGCGCCGACCACGTTGCCCTGATTGTAGAGTGCCCTGCCGCGCTGGAGCGGCACCGCTGTTGTGGCGGCAGGCGTGATCGTCTGCGGCGCCTGGCTCGCTGCCATCATCGCCGCGACGCGGGCCGCTTTTGCCTGCTGCGCCGCTTGTGCGACGTGCGAGGCTCGATCCGTCTTTCCCCTACCGGTACGGGCGACACTGGCCGTCTTCTTCTGCTGGGCCAGGGCTTTCGCCAGATACTGCCGCGCGATACCCAAACTCGGCTTGTAGCGCAGCGCGGTCCGGTACTCCGTGATCGCCCCGTGTGGGTCTCCCAGTGCGTCCAAAGCCAGTCCAAGATTGTAATGGGCCAGCGCGAAGTTCGGCTCCAGCCGCAGGGCCTCGTGGTACTCCACGACCGCCTCCGTGTGCTTCCCCTGCATATCCAGGACATTGCCAAGGGCATTATGCGTGTCCGCATTGGCCGGGTCCAAGCGGCTCGCCTCATGGTACTCGGCAATGGCTTCCTCGTGCCGACCGCTGTCGTCCAGCGCGTTGCCCAATGTGTAATGCGCCACCGCGTACTCCGGGCGCAGGCGGATGGCCTCCCGGTACTCCGTGATGGCCTCCTCACGCGTCCCCTGTTTTTCCAGAAGCCGCCCCAGCATGTAATGGGCCGAGCCGAACTCGGGCCGCAGTTTAATCGCCGCCCGAAGCTCGTTGACGGCCTCCGCCGTCTGTCCTTGCCGGTCCAGCGCGACGCCCAGATTGTAACGGGCATCCGGGTTGTCCGGCTTGAGGCGAACTGTCTGCTGGAACTCAGCCAGCGAGTCGGCGTGCCGCCCGCGTACCTCTAGGGCGATGCCTAGAGCATTGTGGGCGTCGGCGTAGTCGGGCCGGAGCCGGACCGCCTCGTGGAAGTCGGCGATGGCCTCCTCGTATTGGTTCTTCTGGAAGGCGGCGACGCCCGCTTTGAACTGGCTTGTGGCCGCCTTGGAAGCGGGAGGCAGCGCGGCGGCAGGCGCCGCCGTCTGCGCCGACGCTTGCCCCGAGGCGAGAGCGGCAAAAAGCAGCAGGGAGAGGGGAAGCAAAAAGATTTTCATGACAGGTAGTTTTGATGCCCTTTCGGAAGGTACCGACTGGCTCTGATTCGTGATTGAAAGCTGGTTTTCCTCCTCGGACTGAGCCGCCTGCTTGCATATTTCGGGCGGGACTCTGTATAATGGGAAACAATGGACGCTGATGACCGCAAAGAATGGGCCGCCGAGGGCCGCCGGGTTTTATCCGAAGCGGCGCGCGCCCTGGACCGACTGGCGGACACGCTGGACCCGGACGCCTGGGCGGAGGCCATCCGGCTGATATTGGAAACCAAGGGCCGCGTGGTCGTGACCGGCATGGGCAAGAGCGGCAAGGTCGCCGACAAGTTGACCGTCACGCTCGCCAGTACCGGCACCCCTGCCCTGTTCCTGCACCCCGCCGAGGGCGTCCACGGCGACCTGGGCATGATCCAGCCGGGGGATGTCGTCGTCGCCCTCTCTTACAGCGGCGAAACCGACGAGATCACGGCCATTCTGCCCGCCATCAGCCACCTCGGGACGCCTCTGATCGCGCTCACAAGCCGCCCCCACTCCACTCTGGGCCGGGCCGCCTCGGTCGTGCTGGACGTGTCGGTCGAAAAAGAAGCCTGCACCATGAACCTCGCCCCGACGACCAGCACCACAGCCATGATCGCACTCGGCGACGCCCTGGCTGTGGCCGTCATGGGCGCGCGCCGCTTCACCCCCGAGCAGTACAGCCGCCTGCACCCGGCCGGAACCCTCGGCCGCCGCCTGATCCTGCGCGTCTCCGACATCATGCGGACCGGCGACGCCATCGCCCTCGTCCCCGACACCGGGACCGTATTAGATGCCATGTTCGCCATCACCCGCGCCAACGCGGGCGCGGCCATCGTCACGGACGCGCGGGGCCGCGTCTCCGGCCTCATCACCGACGGCGACATCCGCCGGCACCTTTTGGACGATCCCCAGCTCCTGTCCCGCCCCGCCACCGAAGCGATGACCCCAAACCCCGGCCTTGTCACCGCCGGCCTCTTGGCGACTGAGGGCCTGCGCCGCCTCGACGACTTCCACCCCCTGCCAGGCCAGAAGGCCGGCGACGCCCCCGTCGTGGACTCCGAAGGCCGCCCCGTTGGGATGCTGATGCTGAAGGACTTGGTGAAAGCGGGGATCGTCTAAATGGAAGAACAACCTGAATCACCGTCAGCCCAAAGAGACGGGAACAGCTTTGGGCTGTACCGGGGGCGCTGGCTCAAATTGCCTTGCCTCCTCTTCATCCTATTAGAAACGGGGTGGCGGCTTTGGGAACAGCATGCTAAGTGGCCTCAACTTCTCGGCGGGTTCAATGTCGCTCATGTGAGCGATTTTGGCTCATTAGAATGGCTCATCTTTCGCGCGGCTCTGTACTCATACTCTCTTGCGACGCTCCTGTCTCAGTGGGCGCACGCTAGAGCACGGAATAGTTCAGTGCTAGAGCAACTGGCGCTAAGGGATGACAATGTTTGGCCTCCGGCGCCACGCAAGCCGGGATAAGTCATGCAGAACGTTAAACTCATCGTCCTTGATGTAGACGGCACGCTCACCGACGGCACACTGCTCTACACCGACAGCGGCGCGCAGTCCAAAGCCTTCCATGTGGCCGATGGCCTGGGCATCGTCATGGCGCAGGCGGTCGGCCTCCGCGTCGCCATCATCTCGGGCCGGGCAAGCCTGGTCGTCGAGACGCGCATGGCGGAACTGGGCGTCGAAGACGTCATCCAGAACTGCGGCGACAAAGCCGACGCGCTGAACGGGCTACTGGAAAGATACCACCTGCGGGCCAAAGAAGCCGCCTACGTCGGCGACGACATCAACGACCTGCCCGCCTTCGAGGCCGCCGGGGTCAAGATCGCGGTCGCCGACGCCGCCGCCCATCTGAAAGTGCGTGCCGACTGGGTCACGCCCCGGCCGGGCGGGGCGGGGGCCGTGCGGGACGCCATTGAGGAGATCCTGCGGCGGCAGGGGCGGCTGGATGAGGCGGTCGCGGCGTACCTGGCCCGGACGAAGCCGGGGGAGGGGACGGCGCGGCAGTAGGAGCCACGGGTTGAAACCCGAGGCACCGAGAACCACCGTCCAAGGGACGGAAGAGTCAGAGCCTCACATCCACAAAGCTTGTCAGTCTTATTTCGCATCCTTTTATCTCGCGTCCCCTGGACGCTGGGCTTTTCGGTGCCTCGGGTTTCAACCCGTGGCTTCTACGACCCCATAACCCATGCCTCAACTCACCCTGCTGCACACGAACGACTTCCACAACCATCTGAGCGCCCGCCAGGCCGACTTCATCCGGGCGGCGAAGGCGGCGCGCGAGGACGTTCTGCTGCTGGACTCCGGCGACGCCATCTCGGCGGGCAATGTCGGCGTCCGGCCTGGCGGCGAGCCGATCCTGACACTGATGTCCGAGATGGGCTATGACGCCATGACCTTGGGCAACCGTGAATTCCACGTTGCCGACGCCCTGATGCGCCTCAAAATCGGCAAAGCCGCCTTCCCCATCCTGTCCGCCAATATCCGCTGGCGCGAGGACCAGGGCGAAACACTGCCCGTCGTCCCGTCCTTCGTCAAGACATTGCCGAATGGCCTGTGCGTCGGCGTCTTCGGCCTGACTGTGCCGATGGTGACGCCGCGCATGACGGCCCGCTTGATCAGCGCCTTCGTCTTCGACGACCCTGTGAGCATCGCCCGGCGGCAGACCGAGGCACTGCGGCCTTCGGTGGACGCGCTGGTCGCGCTGACACACATCGGCCTGCGCGAAGATGAGCGGCTGGCCGCCGCCTGCCCCGAGATAGACGTCATCGTCGGCGGCCACAGCCACAACAAACTTGGCGAGCCGAAGGTCGTGGGCGGCGTCCCTATCGTGCAGGCAGGCTGGTTCGGGCACTTCCTGGGCGAGACCGAGTTGACCTGGGACGCGCCCGGCGAACGCCCCCGCGTGACTGGGCGCCTGATAGACTTGCGCGATTGAAGGACGATGCGTGCTGGACCTCCTGTTATTTTTGGTGACCGCCTGGGCCGCAACAGCGGCGGGCCGCGCCGCATTGCAAGGGCTGCGCCTCAGCGACGGCCCCACGCGGCTTGAGCGCAACTTGTTCGGCCTGGCCCTTGGCCTGGGCGGGCTGGCCTACGGGATGCTTCTGCTGGGGCTTGCCGGCGGCCTGTACCGCCCGGCGGGCTTTGGTCTTCTTCTCCTGCTCCTCGCCTTAGGCTCTCGTCAGCACCCGCTCATGGCGCGCGAGCTTCAAGACGCCTTCAAAGGCGGCATTCATCTGTCCCCTTGGGGCTGGGCCGCTGTGCTGGTCTTTGCCCTACTGGCCTTCATTCCCATGGTCGGCGTCTGGACGCCGCCGACGGCGGCCCTGGAATGGGACAGCCTTTCCTACCACCTGGCCGACCCGAAGATGTACCTCCAGGCGCATCGCTTCCTTTACCTTCCGTGGGAGAGCCACTCTAACTTCGCCTTCACCGCCGAAATGTGGTATCTGTACGGGCTGATGGAGGGCGGCGTGCCGCTGGCGAAATGCTTCCACTTCATCTGTGGGGTCGGCACCTGCCTCGCCCTGTATGCCTTCGGCGCGCGTCACCTATCGCCGCGCGTCGGGCTAGCGGCGGTGGGCATCTTCGCTTCCACGCCCCTCGTGCTGTGGGAAGCGGGGACGGCCTATGCGGACCTCGCCGGCGCTTTCTTCGGCACGCTGACTTTGCTGGCCGTCGTCCACGGCATAGCAGGCCGGGACGGGCGCTGGCTGCGGCTCGGCGCGGTCCTGATGGGCCTGACCCTCAGCACCAAAGCCACCGCGCTTTCGGCACTCGCCCTGCTCGCCCTCGCCCTGCTGGTCTGGCAGGTGCGTCAGCAGAAGTCGGCCGGGCCGCGGGCGCTGGGAAAGACGGCGGCCTGGTGCGCGCTCGCTCTGGTCGTTGGCTCGCCCTGGTATGTCAAGTCGGCCATCTATACGGGCAACCCCGTCTACCCGTTCTACTTCCAGATCTTCGGTGGGCGCGGCTTCAGCGCCGATCTGATACGCATCTATGACGCCTCCAACGCGAACTTCGGCGTCAGCTACCAGAAACCTACAAAGGAAGACCCGGCGACCGACACCAGGCTGGTCCGCTCTCCCGACATGGCGGCACTCGCGCCGTGGAATCTGACGATGTACCTGCTGCCGGGCAACGAGAGGCCGAACCCGGCATTTCGGGCTTACAGCGACACCTTGATCCCCCTCATCCTGTTGTCTCCCCTGCTGCTGGCTGCCCTGTTCTTCCCCGCCTTCAGCCGGGGGGCGCCCAATGTCGTCAAAGCACTCGGCCTGTATGCTCTCCTGTCCGGCCTGCTCTGGATCGCTACTTCCCAGCAGGTCCGCTATTTGCTCCTCTGGCTGCCCGTCCTGTGCCTGCTGGCTGCCTGGGTGCTCGTGCGGGCGCTGGAGGTCCGCGCCCGATCCGGCTATGCTCTGGCGGGCTTGGGGGTCGCCTCCGTCGCGTTCGCCCTCTACACGAGCTATAGCCCGACCGGTGCCATCGGTGGCGGATTGGTCGCGCGTGAAGCGCCGGTCGTGTTCGGGATGCAGTCGCGTGCCGATTACCTAGACCGGGACATCTCCGGCTACCCGGTCATGCGGTTCATCAACACGCAGCTCCCCGCGAGTGCAAAGATCGTCTTCTACGGCCACCCGCTCGGCTTCTACTGTGACAGGCCGTACTTCTGGGGTGACGCCCAGCATAGCACGTTCATTCCCTACGACGCCTTCCATGACGAGAACGATCTGCGCGCCTATTTGCAAAAGATCGGCGTGACGCATATCCTCGTTGACCATCGCTATTTCACGCCCGCGCCCGGCTACACCCAATGGGTTGACGCGCTGACCGCCCAAAGTGGCCCGTCCCTCTTCGAGTCGCACGGCGTGGCGGTCTACGCCCTGCCGGGAGCGAAGCCATGACCGAGCGCCTGACGCGCGGGCTTCTAGCCGGGCTTGTCCTCGTCTATTTGCTGCTGGCCGGCGCTTACAGCGCCGTCACGCCCGCCGCCACGCCGGAGCAGCACAACCCGGACGAGAACGCGCACATGCTCTATGTCCAGGCGGTAGCGGCAGGGCATTTGCCGGTCTTTACGGATGTCATGCATGGGTACGAGAACCACCAGCCACCCCTTTACTATATTCTCGCTGCCCCCGTCTATCTGGCAGCGCGTGGACATGGAGACGCGGCGGCGACGCGGGCCGTCCGTGCCGTCTCCATTCTGCTCGGCGCTCTGCTCATCCTCGCCGTCTTTATTTGCATCCGCACCGCCTTCCCCGGCGAGCCGTGGCTGGCGCTTGGCACGGTGACGGCCGCGGGCCTGCTGCCCGGCAATGTCGCGCTGTCGGGTTCGGTGACGAACGACG
>JANOOM010000716.1:0-7959 GCA_031421335.1 Armatimonadota bacterium | reverse complement strand
GGTCATCCCCAGCGTCGTCGTGTTCACAAGGAGGTCGAAGTCGCCTGCCGGGGCACCCCACTCCGCCGCCGAGGCCGCTCCAGGGAACCAGCGGTTGACGTCCCGCACCAGCGTCTCCGCCCGCGCCTCGGTCCGGTTGGCGACCCGGCAGTGACAGCCGCGTGAGGCCAGGGCGAAGGCCACGGCCCGTGCCGAGCCGCCCGCACCGAGAAGCAGCACCTCTCGATTGTTCGGTGGCTGTCCCGCCGCCTCCAGCGAGCGCAGGAAGCCCGCGCCATCCGTGCTGTAACCATACAATTTGCCGTCTCGGTGGTGGATGGTGTTCACCGAGCCGATCCAGCGCGCGTCTTCGTGTATCTCGTCGAGAAGCGGCAAGACGGTCTCTTTGAGGGGCACGGT
The DNA here is from genome assembly GCA_031421335.1 of Armatimonadota bacterium. Lineage (GTDB taxonomy): Bacteria > Armatimonadota > Armatimonadia > Armatimonadales > Capsulimonadaceae > JANXMY01. The sequence goes on along the minus strand of JANOOM010000716.1, from coordinate 7,560 downwards.
GACATTGACGCCGACCATGCCCAGCGCGCGCAGGCCGGACAGGGCGGCGGAGGCATCGCCCGGCGCGACATCGAACGCGACGTACACCCAGTCCAGGCCCAATGCTGCCAATGCCGCGTTCTGCATGGCCGGTGAGCGCGAATGCCCGACAGGATGGCCCCAAACGCCGACGACCTTTGTCCGGCCCGTGAGCGTCATCGGGTGCGGCGCGAGCGCAGGAAGAACACGACGCCCAGGCCGACCAGCAGGCCGACCAGCAGGGCCGAGAAGCGGCGCGAGTCCGGCGTGCGCGGGTCCGGCAGGGCGTCCAAGACGGCCTCTACTTTGGCGGCGGCGGGCCACTGGCCCTGGTCGCGCAGCCGGCGGATGACGCCGTTCTCGACATACCGGACGAGCTGGGTCGAGATGAACTCCTCGCGGGACAGCGGCGGGCGCAGCAGGATGGTGTGCAGGCCGAGCCGGTTGCCCGCCAGAACGTCCGTGAATATCTGGTCGCCGAAGACCGCCGTGTTTCCGGCGTTCGACCCCATCGCCTTCATGGCGCGCACGAAGCCGCCCGTCTGCGGCTTCCGCACGCGGTCCACGAAAGGGATGTTCATGGTCTCGGCGAGCTGCTTCAAGCGCTCGGTGTGGATGGTATTGGAGGCGATGCAGATCTTGATGCCGGCGACCTCAAGTTTGGCGAGCCACTCGATGACTCCGGGCATGATCTCGTAGTGCCGCCACGGGACGAGCGTGTTGTCGAGGTCGGTGATGATGGCCTCGATACCCTGCTTTTTCAAGGTCTCCGGTTCGAGTTCTTTAAGCGACTCGACGACTTGGCAGGGATTCAGTTTGTTCAGGGGGATAAGCATAGTGGTTGTTGATTGGCTTGGTTACCGAGCGGCGCGCGCCTTCGCGACCGCTCGCTCGTGCTGGGCCAGGGTCGTACTGAAGACGTGACGGCCATCAGGCCCGGCGACGTAGTAAAGATAGCCCACAGGGGCAGGGTGCAGGGCCGCCTCGATGCTCGGCAGGCCGGGGTTCGCGATGGGCGTCGGCGGCAGCCCGGTGTGGCGGTAAGTGTTGTAGGGCGAGTTTACCCGTAAATCCACATAAAACAAGCGAGTCTTATGTTCCGGCAGGGCGTACTGCACGGTCGCGTCGCATTGCAGGCGCATCCCCGCTTTCAGCCGGTTGCGGTACACGGCGGCGATCAAGGGCCGGTCGGCGTCCACTTCGGCCTCCCGCTCCACCAATGAGGCCAGCGTGACGGCGGCGGGGAAGCCACCGGGAAAGCCTTTCGCCTCAGCCCCATGCGCCGCGATGACGCGCCGGTCGAAGTTATCCAGCATCATCTGCACCACATCGCGGGCCGTGGCACCCTTCGGCACGGTGTAAGTGTCCGGGTAAAGATAGCCTTCAAGGTTATCATTCGGCGGCGTCCACTTGCCCACCTGGAACGTGCGGCCCTGCGTCTGGGCGAGGGCCAAAAACTGCGCTTCGTCCACCAGATGGTGCTCGGCCAGGCGGCGCGCCGCCTGCCGGACCGTGTAGCCCTCGGGGATCGTGATGATGCCCTGCGCCGTCTCCCCCAGCGCCATGCGGGCGGCGATCTGGCGCGGCGGCATGGCGGGCGACAGCTCATAGCGGCCCGCATGCATCTTGCCCGAAAGGCCGTCTATCCGGCTGGCGAAGACGAAGGAAAGCGGGCTGCGAACGAGATGCTTCCGGGCCAAAATCTCACCGATCTGGCGCGCGTTGCGGCCCGGCGGAATGTTCACCAGCACGAGTGCGGCGTTCTTGTCGCCCGTCACCGGCCCCATGAGCTGGACGGTGTAAAGCATACCGCCCACGACGAGAAGGGCGACGACAAGCAGCATGACCAGCAATATTGCGCTGCGCTGTACCCGGCGCGGCGTATTGGTTAAATTGGATAACATCACGATGGCCCCAGCGCGTCGCGCGGGGCGCCGGTCTCCCTGCGGTGTGCCAGATAACTTTCCAGAATCAGCGCCGCTGCCGTCTGGTCAATCCTTTCGCGCCGCTTCGCCCGCGATACTCCCTGCGCGATCAATATCTCTTCGGCCTCGACGCTGGAAAGGCTTTCGTCCCACAGCACGACGGGCATGGGGAGGACGTTCGCCAGCGCCCTGGCAAATCCCTGCGTCTTCTGCGCCTGCGGCCCGATGTCCCCGTTCAAGGACAGTGGCAGGCCGACGACGACTCCCTCCGCCTCCTGCTCCGTCGCGACGGCAGCGATGGCGGCGACGTCCCGCTTCAAGCTGCCGACGCGCTTGACCACGCCCACCGGGAAGCCCGCGATCTCCAGCGAGTCGCAGACCGCAATTCCGATTCGCACATCCCCCACATCAAGCCCGAGCAGGCGCATCTTTTTCCTCCAGGAACAGTCCGTGCAGCAGCGACAGCGCCAAACATTGCAGCATCAGGATCGCCGCTACGATCCCCGAGTCATTGAACAGCACGGCCACAAGACAGCCCCACAGTCCGGCCCCCCAGACGGCATCGAAGCGCGGATGGCGCGATAGATGGGCCACGATCGCCTTCCATAAAAACCGCCGGGCCGCGAGCCAGAGCAGCCCGAACGCCATCAGGCCAAGCAGTGTGCCCGGATGCAAGGCGACCCGCGCGGCCAGCCCAATCTTCCGCAGGCTGACCCCAGCGATGTATCCGAACCGGCCCTGCCCCAGCGCCCCCACCGCCGTCTCCAAATGTGTCCGACGCAGGTGCAGGGCGTGGCTGAGTAATGCCCACACGAAGACCAGTACAAACCCGGCGGCGATGCTCCCGGCGAGGTGCATCCAGTTGACCGGCTCCTTCCGGATCCGCCGCCACGCGATGACGAACGTCGCCATCGCCGTGACCGCCCCACCCGCCTTCGCGCCGAACGATGGGAAGGACAGGACGAAGACGGCGAGCGCAAACCAAAAGGCCAGCCCCCACCCCCCACTCCTCCCTTGACCCCGCTCCGTTCCTACGAGGGGCCGCAAGCGGGAGAGGGGGGTCAGAGCGGATGCGGGGTCAAGGAAGGGGCGGGGGGTGGGGATCCCCAGCGCGCATGCCAGCAGCGCGCCGCCGATCAGAACGCCCATGTACTCGTTGCCGATTCCGTAAAAGCGGATGCCAGCCAGCGCGTACTCGCTAAGGGCCGAGTTCGAGATCAGCATCGTCCCAGTCAAGCCGTCTCCGATGATCACAAGTGCCGTCAAGGCGCAAATCAGCGGCGGTGAAGGCAGCAGGGCCAGCAGGGCGGTCAAGCCGGCGAAGAGGGCGATATAAACGCTGACCCTGTGCGGGTCGGCGAGCGGCGCGAGCAGCAGCGCAAGTGGCCAGGCCGAGACGGCGCGCAGGCCGTAGCGGGCGGCCTTACCGGGCAGGCCAACCATGTGGCCCGCCAGATACAGGCCCAGACTGCCGAACACGATGGTGGCCGCGCCCAACCCGACCGCCCAGAAGATCGGGTTCTGCGCTTCCTGATTCAGCCGCGTCAGACGGTCCATCCGGCTCAGGTCAGCGGGATAAAGGGGGGCGGCGGGCCGAGCGGGGGCGCCGGTCATTTGCAGCGGCGCGGGGACGTTGAGCGCCTTCAGGATCGTGGGGGCGATGTCGCGGGAGGCGATCAAGTCCAGTGTCTGCGTGGTGTCCGATGTTAAGTGTGCGTGGTGTCCGTCCCCAGCCCCCAGAAAGGGCGTGAGCCGGTTCCAAGTGCCGTTCCTCAACGAAGGCGGTGTCGGGACGACCACGAAGAGCGGCCCGTGATGCTCGCTCAGGGCGACGCTTATGTACTCATCTAGAGCCTGGGCAGGGCCAAGACGAACGACGACCAAGTCGCAGGAGCGGAACGCGGCTTGCGTGGCCGCCCACAAGCGCGGCGGGTTCGTAACCTCGCCGGTGTCTGACATGACATCGGGGGTGGGCAGTAAAAGCGAGGTGGGCTGACCAGGCCCGACATCCCCGAGGAGCGCCATCCGCACGCCCGCCCCGCGCAGGACGTCGGCCATGCGGCCCTGTGAGATATCCCCTACCCGCACCGTGTCACCGGCGCCCAAGGTGGCATAAACATTGGCGACCGGGTCCGGCTTCTGCGCCAGGCCGGGCGACATCAGGGCGATCTCACCTTCCCGGCGCATCCGCGCCAGGCCGGGCAGATCGGGCCGCGTCACGTCGGCCAGCGTCAAATGATCGGCCAGGACGATGAGGACCTGCGGGCGGGCGTGGAGCGGGAGGGCCAGGAGCAGAAGAAGCCCCCACCCGGCGCACAAATGCGCTACCCTCCCCCGCAAGCGGGAAAGGGCTGGCAGATGTGTCCGAGGTTCCTGCAATCCTAGTTCCTGCCATCCTAACCCCTCTCCCGCTTGCAGCCCCTCGTAGGAGCGGAGCGGGGTCAAGGGAGTGGTCGGTACGCAGGACCAGGGGTGGGGGCCTCTCACGCCCCGCCCATCTCGCCGACAAGCCGCTCGGCCGTCGCCAGTGCCTCGGCCAGCTTTGTGGGGTCTTTGCCACCTGCCTGCGCGAAGTCCGGGCGCCCGCCGCCCCCGCCGCCTACGACTTTCGCGGCCTCCTTGACGATGTTGCCGGCGTGCAGGCCGCGCGCCACCAAGTCTTTGCTGACCTTGACGGCTAGCGACACCTTGCCGCCGCCGGCGCTCCCCAAGATCACGACGCCGGACTGGAGGCGGCTTGCAGTTTCTTCCGCCAATGTCCGCAGCGTGTCCGCGTCGGCACCATCTCCGATGGTGTGAACGACGAGCGCGAAGCCGTGGACGGTCTTGGCGGCGGCGGCGAGCTGTTCCACCTGGCCACCCGCTGCCGCCTTGAGCAAGGCGGCCAGTTCCTTTTCTTTGATCTTCAGCTCGGCTTGCAGCTTTTCGACCGAGGCGGGCGCGGCGGAGGGCGAGGTCTTCAAGGACTGCGCGATATCGCCGAGCAGCCGCTCCTGGTCCAGCGTCCGCATCAGGGCGGGCTTGCCGGTCACGGCCTCGATGCGGCGGACGCCGGCCTGACTGCTGCCCTCGGAGACGATCTTGAACAGGCCGGCCTGCGAGGTGTGCCGCAGGTGCGTCCCGCCACAGAACTCCAGGCTGAAGTCGCCGGCCTCGACGACGCGCACGACGTCGCCGTACTTCTCGCCGAACAGCATGGTCGCGCCCATCTGCTTGGCGTCTTCGATCGGTTTTTCGAATGTCTGAATGGGGAGGTCGTCCAGAATCTTCTCGTTGACGATGCCCTCCACTTGTCGGGCCTCATCGCGCGTCATCGCCTTGTCGTGCGAGAAGTCGAAGCGCAGGCGGTCCGGGGCGACCAGCGAGCCGCGCTGCTGAACGTGCGGCCCCAGAACGATCTGCAAGGCCTTGTGCAGCAGGTGCGTAGTCGTGTGGTTGCGCTGGATATTGGACCGGCGCCCCGAGTCTATTTCTGCATCCAGGGTCTCGCCGACGCGCAACTCCCCCGCCACGACCGTCGCCGTGTGGAACCAGTAGCCGCTGTCCTTCTGCGTATCGGAGACGTCCGCCGCGCCGTCCGCGCCGTGCAGGCGGCCGGTGTCGCCGACCTGGCCGCCCGCCTCGGCGTAGAACGGCGTTTGGTCCAGGACGACTTGCACCGTCTCGCCCTCGCCCGCTTTCTCAACAATCTGGCCGCTTTTGACGATGGCGACGATTTGCCCCCGCGTCCTCGGCTCGGAGTAGCCGACGAACAACGTCTTCGCCGTGTCCCGCTCGCGCAGGACCGGCACGACGTTGGCGGCAACCGCTTCGCGCTGCTTGCCGCCCTCGGACGTGATCAAGTGCTGCTGCCAGAGTTCTTCATACCGGGCCATGTCTACGGTCGCGCCCACTTCCCCGGCCAGTTCGGTCGTCATCTCGGCGGGGAAGCCATAGGTCGTGAACAGGACGAAGGCGTCATCGCCTGTGACCTTCTTGGACTGCTTTACAGTCTCGCCGTCTAGAATAGACTGAAGCCGTGTGGAGCCGGACTCCAGCGTTCGCCGGAACTGCCGTTCCTCGATGGTCGCATAGCGCAGGATGGTGTCGCGCCTTACCCCCAGTTCAGGGTAATCGGCCCGCCGGTCGGCGATCACCGTCGGCAGCAAGACATCCAAAAACGGCTTGTCCAGGCCCAGCACGTTGCGGCCCGCCAAGATCGCACGGCGCATGACGCGGCGCAAAACGTAGCCCTGGCCGACGTTCGAGGGCAGGATGCCGTCGGCGAGGCAGAAGGCCGTCGCGCGGGCGTGGTCGGCAACGCGCCGGAAACCGATGTCCTTTTTATCGTCGTCTCTGCTGGTGTAGGTCAGCCCCGACAGCTCTTCCAGGCGGCGGATGATCGGCGTGAATAGGTCCGTCTCGAACGGCCCGCGCAGGTTGGCGAGCGCCGCCGCCGTGCGCTCCAAACCCATGCCCGTGTCAATGTTGCGCTTGGGCAGGGGGTGGAGGGCACCCTTGTCGTCCCGGTCATAGGTCATGAAGACCAGGTTCCAGATCTCCAGCCAGCGCTTGTCGTCCCACACGCCGTCGGGCGTCGGCGGCAAGTCCGGCTGCGTGTCCCAGAAGATCTCCGAGTCGGGGCCGCAGGGTCCGGTCGGGCCGACGAACCAATAGTTGTCTTCCACGCCCATCCGAAAGATCTTGTTTTCGGGCATCCCGCACGCCCGCCACAGCTCGAACGCTTCGTCGTCGTCTTTAAAGATCGTGACCCGGATGCGCCCGATGTCCGCTTTCAGCACGTCAAATAAGAATTCCCAGGCGTACTGGATGGCCTCGGCCTTGAAATAGTCGCCGAACGAGAAGTTGCCCAGCATCTCGAAGAACGTGCAGTGCGAGGTGTCCCCGACCTCCTCAATGTCCGTCGTGCGGAAGCACTTCTGCACTGTCGCCGCGCGGGGCACAGGCGGCGTCTCCAACCCCTGGAAATAGGGCTTAAACTGGACCATGCCGGCGTTCGTGAACAGCAGCGTGGGGTCATTCGGCACGAGCGACGACGAAGGAATCTGCTTGGACCCCTTGCTGATGAAGAATTCGATATATTTCCGGCGCAGTTCGCTGGCGAGCATGAAAAAGTCTCCGTTGGCTAGATGCGAGTGATTATAGCACAAAAGCCCCGGCCTCTGGATGAGAGGCCGGGGCTGTCACAGGTGCGGTCCCCACCAAGCGGGGACGGGGTCGCTACGCCGCCCCCTTCTTCCGCTTGGCGTTGACCAGCCCGCCGAGGCCCAGAGCCAGCAGCAGGCCGAACGAAACCGTCGTCGAGGCTTCCGGCACGGCGGGGGGCGCAGCCAGCGTCAGGCTGCCGCCATTGGCGATGGTGGCAAAAAACTGCTGGCCCGGCCCCGTGTTGTCGGCCAGCAGGCCGAAGAACGAGACGTTCATGTTGGTGAAGGTCTGCGGAGTCGTGATGGGCACGCCGCCCATCCCCTGGGTCTGGAACGTGCCGAAGACAGTGACGTTGCTCCCGTTCAGAGCGAAGGTGGTCGCGGGGAACCCGCTCTGGCCGGGGGCGACCCCCTGGCCGCCGCCGCCGCCAAAATAGAAGGCAAAGTTGCCTCCATAGATGGAGGCCGTC
>JANOOM010000715.1:0-1571 GCA_031421335.1 Armatimonadota bacterium | reverse complement strand
CATCCTGTTGGCGCAGAAGGCGCTCGCCGCTTACAACGCCGGGCAGCCCCTTCACACAGTCCGGTGGGCGCAGTGGGCGCTCGCCTGGCCCTCCGCTCTGACCGTGCGCGTGTCGGCGCACCACGCCGCTGGGCTGGGGCTGAGCGAACTGGGGAGGTATGCCGAAGCCGAAGCGCATTATCAGCAGGCATATCAGCTCGCCACGTCCCGAAAACGGTCCGACCTCGCGGCGCGCTCTCTGGTGCTGCTCGGGACGATGCAGGCCAACCGGGGTGACATCGAGGAAGCACTCGCCACCGCGCGGCAAGTTGCAGAGTGGAACGTGAGCGCGTGCCGGGAGGCCCTGGTCCTGCAAAGCGACTGGCTGCGCGTCCTCGGGCAGTGGGACGCGGCTCTTGTCGCCCTCCAGGAGGCGAGGGTGACGCCGCCGCTTCCGGGTCCCGTCTTCGAGCGGCGCTCACAGGGCACGCTCTCACTCGGGCTGGCCTGGACGGAGGCGGCCACGGCGCAGGCGCGCGGGGACGCGGCGGCGGCGGCGCGGGCGTGGGACCACCTTGCGGAAGCCCGCGCCGTTTTCGCCGGCGCCAAAAAGCTGACCCGGTGGTGCGAGGCGACGGCTTCCTGGCTGCTGGCGCTGCGCGGCCGGGATGCGGAAGCCGCCCGCGTCATGGCGCAGGCTCGGGGCCGACCTCGCCGGCTTCGGCGAAAGCCGGGCGACGCAGATGAACTGCCTTTCCATGCTGGGCCGGACGGCGTACCTGCTGGGCGATGCTGCGGAGGGGACACGTCTGTGGTCAGAGTTCCTGGCTCAAAAGCCGACGCTGCCCTCCCAAACGCGCGGCCTCTACTATCTGGGGGAGTGTCAGTGGCAGGCGGGGGAGACCGGGGCCGCCGAAAGGTCCTTCCGGCAGACCCTTTCTCTGGGCCTGGACACTTACTATGCCCAATGTGCCCGGCACCGCCTGAGCGAGATGGCCGCCGAGGTCACCGAGAAAGCTCCCCCGCCTGTCCCACCGCGTCCGGCCTCAGTGTGGCCCCCGCCTCCCAGTTATTCCTAGTATCCGCCAACTCACGCTCGTTTGTGTCCGTTCTCAGACCGGTACCGCCCCCGCTTGGGGCTGGATGTCATGGGCGCAGCCGTGAGAACTGTGCAGCACCTTACCGGGGTCGCACAGACCGGAAGGATTGAACACGTCGAGGGCAGTTTAGGCGGCCACGGCCCGTTCCTGGGTCTCCAAAGGCCGCGTCAGGTAGCTCACGAGTTCTGCCTGCATCCGCTCTAGCTCTATGCGGTAGCCGCTCGATATCATCCCGAACTCTTCCGGCGTCGCCGTCGCGCGCAGCTGCCCTAGCAGGCGCTCGAAGTAGGCGATTCGCTCCTGAGTTCCTGCGAACTCTTGCTCGTTTGTGATCATGCGATTATCTCCAGAATGCCGCGTCGGCTCTTGTCGCGCTTCACCTGCCAGTGAGCAGTGAACTCTTCCAGCGTTTCCAGTATCAACAGCGAGGGTCTTATCCAGAAGATACTCGCCTCGAACTCCTGATCGGTCTTGTCGATCTCTGCCGAGCCT
>JANOOM010000714.1:0-1867 GCA_031421335.1 Armatimonadota bacterium | reverse complement strand
CGGGGCGAACGGCAGCCCCTTCACGGTGGGGCGGCTGCCGTTCGCCAACGGCACGGTCACGACCGTAGATGCGGCAACAGGGACGGTCACGCTAACACCGATGTTCGGCGGCGGGTCGCCTCAGACAGTGCGGGTGACAGGGGCGACCCAGATCACGGCGACACGGGAGGGCAGTGTCGGGGACCTGAAGGTCGGGGACGCGGTGCAGGTGCGCGGCGTGCCGACTGGCATCGTGGCCACATCCATTACGGCGGGGGCGCCCGACGTTGGCGGCGGTGGCCCGGGACCGGTCGCGGGGCTGAACGGCGGACTGAACGGCGGACTGAACGGCCCGATGGGCGCGGGGCGGGGGCGGCAGGGCGGGCCACCGGCGGCCTTCGCGCAGGCGTCCGGCCGGGTCACGGCACTTAGCCCGCTGACGGTCTCGGTGGCAGAGGGGGTGTCGGTGACGCTGCGGGTCCGCCCAGACGCGAAGGTCAGCCGGAACGTACCGGAGAAAATCGGCGACCTGAAGGTGGGCGACCGGGTGATGGCGAACGGCCAAGCCGGCGACGACGGCGTCCTGGCCGCGAGCCGCCTGCGCGTCAATGCCGACTACGGGCTGGGACTGGGGACGCGCTAGAAGCGCCGGTAGGAGACTTCCAGCCCGAGTCCGATGGGGACCATGACGGTGTCAAATCGGCCGTCGGCGCGGACGGCCTCTTGGTAGTCGGTCAGGTCCTCGGCATGAGACAGCAGGTTGTCGGCGACGACCAGACCGCCGGGCCGGACGTGGTCTTTGAAGAGGCCCCAGGCGGCGACGTACAGCTCCTTCTCGGGGTCCAGGAAGACGAGGTCCCAGGGGCCGGGAAGTGTCGGGAGAAGGGCCAGGGCATCGCCCAAATGCTGCGTCACCACTTCAGACAGGCCGGCGTGAGCGAGGTTCGCTCGCGCGGCCTCGAACTTGGCGGGCAGCAGTTCCAGTGTGGTGACGTGGCCGCCGGTTTCTTGAGCGGCCTTGGCGAGATGCAGAGTGGAGAAGCCGACTGAGGTACCGACCTCCAGGATGGCATGGGCATGGGCGGCGCGGGCCAGCAGGCCGAGGAACGAGGCGGCGTCCGGGTGCAACGAGCGCGGCTGGAGCCACTTGTCTTCGGTCTCTCCGCGTGCCTTTTCCTCCGCCGTGTGCATGTCGGCCAGTAGGGCTTCCAGAGGTTCTATCGTTTGCATAAGTTGAGTATACCACGAAAAAGGCCGGCGACACGGATGTCGGCGGCTTTCTTAATGTGAATGACCGTCAATAGGCGCCGTGGGCGGTCAGGACAGCGGGAACGGTGCGGGCAAGCAGGACGACGTTCAAGCCGAAGGACTGGCGCCGGATGTATTCCAGATCGAGTTCCATGGACTGCTCGAAGGTGAGGTTGGCGCGGCCCGAGACCTGCCACAGCCCGGTCAGACCAGGCGTCACCGACAGCCGCAGGCGCTGCTCGGGGGAATAAAGGGCGACCTCGCGGGGGAGGGCGGGGCGCGGGCCGACGAGAGACATCTCGCCGCGCAGGATGTTTAGGAGCTGGGGCAGCTCGTCAAAAGAGGACTTCCGCAGGAGGCGACCGGCGCGGGTGACACGCGGGTCCTCGCGCATCTTGAAGACCGGGCCAGTGCGCTCGTTGGCGACGAGCAGGATCTCGAGTCGCTGCTCGGCGTCCGTGAACATGGAGCGGAACTTGAAGACGAAGAACTCGCGCCCGTCCTTGCCGACACGGCGCTGGATGAACAGAACCGGGCCGGGGCTATCGAGCCGGATCAGCAGGGCGATTAAGGCGAACGGGACCAGCAGCAGCAGCAAGGCGGCGAAGGAGAACAAGAAATCGAGCGCACGCCGGGCCAG
>JANOOM010000713.1:0-1556 GCA_031421335.1 Armatimonadota bacterium | reverse complement strand
TCGGGCTGGTCAACGTCGCGTTCTACTTCCAGCGGCGGTACTTCGGCGGCGCGGGGCCGACCGTCACCCAGGTTTCCCCGCTCTGACAGAACGGCTGGCTCTGATCTTGGAGGGACACTATGACGACACGACTAGCAATTTTCTCAGACATCCACGCGAACTTCCCCGCCATGGGCGAGGTGGCGAGTCACATCCGCGAGGGCGACTACGACGGCGTGTACTGCCTCGGTGACCTCGGCGGGTATGCCTCCGAGCCGAACGAGGTGCAGGACCTGGTCATGTTCCTGGAGTGCCCGGTGGTCATGGGCAATTACGACGAGGGCGTCGGGTTCAACAAGGACTCGTGCGGCTGCAACTACGTCAGGCCGTTCGACATCAAGATGAGCGATGTGTCTTTCTTCTGGACGCGGGAGCACACGACGGACGCGAACAAGGCGTGGCTCCGGGAACTGCCGCGGGAGATTCGGCTGGAGGTGGAGGGCCAGCGGGTGCTGCTCTGCCACGGCTCGCCCGCCTCCACGACCGAGTACCTGTTCGAGACGCGCTCGGAGCCTTACCTGAAGAAGTTCACACCGGGAGGCCGCGACGACACGCGCGCCGATGTTATCGTCTTCGGGCACACCCATGTTCCCTACCACCGCGTCGTGGACGGCGTCCACTTCGTGAACACCGGGAGTGTGGGCCGCCCCAAAGACGGGGACCCGCGGGCGGGGTACTGCGTCCTGACCATAGATGGGGACCAGGTGACAACGGAGCAGGTGCGGCTGGAGTATGACGTCGAGGCCGCGTGTTCGCGCCTGATCGCGGCGGGTCTGCCCCTTTACTTCGCGGACTACCTGCGGCTGGGCGGGAACGTGCCGGCGCCCGGGTAACGTGTGCGGGGCGGACGGAACTTTCCGGGGCACCGCTTTGTAGAAGCGAGGACATGACACAGGAGTCTGCGGAAAGGGAGACGAGGGCACGTCGGGCAGCCTTCGCGGCGCTGGCGCGGCGGCACGAGGCGGCCCTGATGGGCGCGGCCCTGCGCCTGTGCCGGGGCGACCACGACTGCGCGCAGGATTTGATGCAGGACGCTTTGGTGCGCGCCTACGTCGCGTTCCTGGCAGGCCGCTTCCGCGCGGACACGGACGCACGGCCTTGGCTGCTCCGCATCCTGACCAACTTGTTCATCAACGAGTACCACCGGCGCAGGAAGTTCGAGTCCGGGCCAGACCTCGACATGCTGACATCGTCGGGCGAGGCCGGCTCGGTCCAGACCCACGCCGCCCCCCAAGACATGCCCGGCGCCACGCTGCTGGCGGCAACTCTGGACGAGGAAGCGGGGGCGGATGAAGATGCACGACCTATTGCAAGAATTCGCCCGCCGCCGGGGTCTCCTCCCTGGGAAATGGCAAACTGATGAAGAAACCCGACCCGAGCGACCTGAAGCCGTGCCCACACATGCGGACACTGGTTTCCGCCTGGATAGACGGCAGGCTGACGGGGCTGGCCCGCTGATACACCGAGCGGCACGTCAAGGACTGCCCTCAGTGCCAGTCTTCCGTACCCTTTTTGTT
>JANOOM010000712.1:0-2281 GCA_031421335.1 Armatimonadota bacterium | reverse complement strand
CCAAGGCTTCGGCCATTATGCAGCCAGGGTACAGTCCGATTGCGGCTTTGATCTACGCCGCCATCATCGTATTCTTCACATACTTCTATACGGCTGTCACGATGAACGTCGAGCAGATCACGGATGACCTGAAGAAGTATGGCTCGTTCATCCCCGGCATCCGGCCGGGCAAGCCAACGATGGAATACTTAGATAAGGTGATGACGCGCATCACGCTGGCGGGTGCCCTGTTCCTAGCCTTCATCGCATTGCTCCAATACTGGATTCCCGCTATCACCGGAACAAACGGTGCAAACCAGTTCACGTTGGTCGGCGGTACCTCCCTCCTAATCGTGGTCGGCGTCGCGCTGGACACGATGCAGGCGATCGAGGCACAGCTCTTGATGCGTAACTACGAGGGCTTCATCCGCTAGTGCGAATGGTACTGCTCGGCCCGCCCGGTGCGGGCAAAGGGACTCAGGGGTCAGCATTATCCAAATCGTTCGGTGTTCCCCATGTCGCTACCGGGGACATCATCCGAGACCAAATCGCGCGAGGCACTGCCTTTGGCCGTAAAGTCGAGGCTCAGATCGCGGCTGGGAACTTTGTATCTGACGACGACGTTCTCTTCTGGGTCACGCGAAGGCTGGCAGAGCCAGATGCGTCCGCTGGGTACATACTCGACGGCTTCCCGCGGGACACGGCTCAGGCCGAGGCATTTACCGAGCCGCTGGACGTGGTTGTCGACCTGGAAGTGACCGACGATGTTCTCATTGAGCGGCTCTCGGGCCGGCTCATCTGCCCGGCGTGTGAGACGACGTATCACATGACGGGGCAGTCGCCTCGCCAGCCTGGCGTCTGCGATAAGGACGGTAAGGCCCTTGTTCGGCGGCCTGATGACGAGCCGGAAGCGGTGCGCCATCGCTTGAAGCTCTATCATGAGGTCACTGAGCCTCTGCAATCCTACTATGAGCGGCGCGCTTTGCTCGTCCGGGTGGACGCGCAAGGGAAGCCGCAGGTGGTCACGGCTCGCATCTTAAGCGCTTTATCTGATAGGGTGCTTGCAAACCATTGTTTTTAAGGGTATACTACGCGGATGATTCGGCTCAAGACTGCGGAAGAGATCGAGATGATGCGCCGAGCCGGACGCGTCGTCGCTGAGGCGCTTGCCGCCATGCGGGACGCTATCGTTCCCGGCGTGACGACGACGCAAGATCTGGACGAGGTGGCAGCGGCGGTCTTGCAGAAGCGGGGGGCGAAGGCTGCATTGCTTGGATACAAGCCGAGTTTCAGCCGTGTGCCCTACAAGCATAACACCTGCGTTTCCGTCAACAATGAAGTCGTGCATGGTGTGCCAAGCCCCAAGCGTATCTTGAAGGTCGGAGACATCGTCAGCCTGGACCTTGACGCCTCCGTAGACGGCTGGTGCGCTGATGCCGCCCTGACCGTTCCGGTCGGCCCGGTCTCGGCGGCCGCCAAAAATCTACTGACTGTTTCGCGTGAGGCACTTTTTAAGGGCATTTCGCAGGCCCGCGTCGGAAACACGATCGGCGACATCGGCGGCGCGATCCAGCGCCATGTCGAGCGCAGCCGCTACAATGTAGTTCGGGATTTAGTGGGCCACGGAATAGGTCAGACGCCGCATGAAGACCCGCAGGTCACAAATTATGGCAAGCCGGGGCGCGGGGACCGGCTGCAAGCGGGCATGACCATCTGCATCGAGCCGATGGTCAACATCGGCAAGTCAGATGTCGGCCACCATAAGGGCGATGTTTGGACTATCTTCACCGCGGACAACTCCCTGTCCGCACATTTTGAGCACACCGTTGCGATCACAGAGGACGGCCCGGACATCTTGACCTTGCCGCCCTCGCAGGAGAAATAACCTAATCTATGGCTCGAAGACCACGCAAGCAGCATGTCGCGCGCGACGAGCGCCGCGCCGAAGAATCGGAGACCTACGCGAAGGAAAAGGCACTCGAAGTCGAGGGCGCCATCGCGGAAACGCTTCCGAACGCAATGTTTCGCGTCAATCTGGAGGGCGGCCATCAGGTGCTGGCCCAGGTCAGCGGCAAGATCCGTATGAACTTTATCAAGATCTTGCCCGGCGATCGCGTCAAAGTGGAGCTTTCGCCCTATGACCCGACCCGTGGCCGCATTTTGTACCGATACAAGTAGGAGACAGAGAGATGAAAGTACGGCCATCCGTCAAGAAGATTTGTGACAAGTGCAAGGTGATCAAGCGCGACGGCGTCGTGCGCGTCATCTGCATCATCAAGAAGCACAAGCAGCGACAGGGCTA
>JANOOM010000711.1:0-2195 GCA_031421335.1 Armatimonadota bacterium | reverse complement strand
CAGAAGATCAAGCTGGCCGACTATTCGCCCGACGACAAGGGCGATGAGGACAAGGATACGAGCGCCGTCGTGCTGGCGAAGCTCGGGCAGGAGCTGAGGGGGCTTCAAGAGTGGCTGTACGCCGCCCAGAGCCACAGCGTTCTGGTCGTACTTCAAGGGCTGGATACGTCCGGCAAGGACGGCACCATCGCGCACGTCATGGCGAGCATGAACCCGCAGGGCTGCGACGTCGCCTCTTTCAAGGTGCCGACCCCGCTGGAAGCCGCCCATGACTTCCTGTGGCGAATCCACCAGCGGGCGCCGGCCAAAGGCATGATGACCATCTTTAACCGCTCGCACTATGAGGACGTTCTGGTAACGCGGGTTCACAAGATGGTCGGCGATGATGTCGTCAAGAAGCGCTACACGCACATCAAGAACTTCGAGCAGGAGCTGGCCGACAACAACACGATTATCCTGAAGTTCTTCTTGCACATCAGCAAGGACGAGCAGAAGGCGCGGCTTGAAGCGCGCGAGCAGGACGAAGAAAAAGCCTGGAAGCTCTCGCCCGGTGACTGGGAGGAGCGCCAGTTCTGGGACGCCTACACCGGCGCCTACGAGGACACCTTCGGCGCGACGGCGGCCAAGACTGCGCCCTGGTATATCGTCCCCGCTGACCGCAGGTGGTTCCGTAACCTCGCCATCGCGACCACGCTGGTGGAAACGCTGCGGCCCTACAAGAAAGAATGGGAGGAGACCATGAAGAAGCTGGGGGCCGAGCGCAAGGCAGAGCTGGCCGAAGTGCGCCGAACGGAAGGCACGAGCGACAAGGGCGGCAAGCGCAAGCCGGGTGGCGGCAACCCCGGCACGACACATGAGACGTCCTGAGATGCGCCGCTTCTTCATCTTTGCGATCCTCGCGCTGCTCGGGACGGGGCGCGTGTCGGCGGCGCCGACGCTGGACGCGGTGCAGCAGCGCGCGTTCGCGTTCTTCTGGAACGAGAGTGACCCTGAAACCGGCCTGACGAAAGACCGGGCGCGGAACCTGCCCGGCCCCGCGGACGCCTACTCCGTCGCCTCCATCGCGGCGACGGGGTACGCCCTGGCGGTCCTGCCGGTCGGCGTCTCACACGGCTGGGTCAGCCGCCGGGCGGCCTATGCGCGCGCCCTCCTCACGCTGCGCTTCGTTGATGGGCGGATGAAGAACAATCACGGCTTCCTCTTTCACTTCGTGGACAAGAGGACCGGGACGCGGGTCTGGAAAAGCGAGCTGTCGTCGGTTGACACGGCCCTGCTGTTGCTGGGAGCGCGCGTGGCGGGCGACTACTGGCCGGGGACGGAAGTCCAGCGGCTGGCCGACGGTCTGACCGACCGCGTGGACTGGCCGTGGATGCGAGGCGGCGGCGAGGCCGGGGCCGGCCCGACGTCGCTTGCGATGGGCTGGAAGCCGGAGGGCGGCTGGCTCAAGTCCCGCTGGCAGGGCTACAGCGAGGCGTCTTTCCTGTATCTGCTGGCGCTCGGCTCGCGCACGCACCCGCTCGCTCCGGCCTCCTGGGACGCCTGGGAGGTAAAGCCGGCGCATCAAGAGGGATACGCCGTGTTCGGGGGCGCGAACCCTTTGTTCATGGCGCAGATGGCGCCGGGCTTCTGCGATCTGCGCGGCCTGCGGGACCGACAGGGACGGGACTGGTGGGCGGCCTGGGCGAATGCACACCGGGCCGACATCGCGTACTGCGCGCGGAACCCGGACAAGCGCCGGACCTACGCCGAGGGGTTCTGGGGCATCAGCGCCAATGACCAGCCGCCCCCGGTCGGCTACGGGGCGAGTGCGCCGGGGCAGGACGATGGCACGGTCTCGCCGACGGCGATGCTGTCGGGTTTTCTCTTCACCCCACGTCAATCACGGGCCGCGCTCGCTGCTCTGTGGAGTCAGCACGGTGATAAGCTCTGGGGGCGCTACGGCTATTCCAATGCCTTCAACGTGGACAAAGGCTGGTACGACACGGACGTGATCGGGATTGACCTGGGGATGATGCTGCTGACGACCGAGAACGCCCGCACCGGGCTGATCTGGCGGATACTGAAGGATGATCCGGTCCTGGTACGGGGGCGGGCGGCGGCGGGGTTCCATCGTGGCGACAAGCGCAAGCCAGGCGGTAACCCGGCACGACGCATGAGGCATCCCAGCGCGCTGAGGCTGGCGTGGCGGTTCCTCG
>JANOOM010000710.1:0-7558 GCA_031421335.1 Armatimonadota bacterium | reverse complement strand
TTTGTCGTTCACGTTGTAAGGCACGACGCATCAGACTTTAGGACGAAGCACATGCGATGTCGCTAGAGCGGCAGATACCTGACCTTGTTAAGTACCCACGCATATGTTTCCTGGGATTCTGCCCCATCCCTCAAAGACTGGCCTACTCGTACAAAACCTACTTAGGTCCGAAGAAATCCCAGGTTTCTTTTGCACGACTACTTAACGCCATGCTTAACCCAAAAAGCTGCCACTCATCCTGCCAAACCCCCCAACCACCCTCTCACCCCACCCTCCCGTTTCGGGAGGGTCGGCGCGTAGCGACGGGGTGGGTTCACTCCCCCACCCAAACCACTTCAACCCCCTCTAAGAGCACCGGCAGCGAGCGCACCAGCGCATGCATCCCCGGCGTCTCCGTCGCCCCGTGCCCGGCGTCCAGCAGTGCCAGGCCGCGCGCTTCCGCGTCCCAGAACTCGTGGTGGCGCACATCGCTCGTCACATACGCCTCCGCCCCCGCCGCTAAGACTGCCCCCGCCAGGCCCGCACCCGCCCCGCCGCAGACCGCCACCCGCGTGATCATCCGGGCCGGGTCCGCCCTGTTCACCCGCAGTGCGCTCGCCCCCGTGCATCCCAGCGCCGACTCGACGAATCGCATGAAGTCCGCCAGTAGGCGCGGGGAAGCCAGCGTCCCGAGGCGTGGTAGGGACGCCTCGCCGTCTGCCCCCAGCGGCCTGACATCCGACAATTCCAGGCATTCGGCCAGCGTGTCGTTGATGCCCCCCGCCGCCCGGTCCCAGTTCGTGTGCATCGCGTACAGCGCGATGTCCGCCCGCACCAGCGCCGCCACCGCCCGCGAGACCGGGTCCGCCCCCAGACGCTTCAAGGGGTGATAGATCAAAGGGTGGTGGGCGACGACCAGCCCGACTTCGGCCTCCTGCGCCCGCCGCGCCACGTCCGGCGTGCAGTCCAGGCAGACACCGATGCGGGGCACTTCTTCCGCCTCGCGCCCGATCAGCAGGCCGACCGGGTCGCCTGCAAGAGCGGTCTCTTCCGGCGCCAGCCGCCGCAGAACCGTCAGAATCTCGTCGAGTCTCATGGGTTAGACCCTCCTTATGGGTATCATACCCGAGGGCAGCCTGCCCGCTCCCGAAACGAAGCCGATTGCCGACCCGTACAAGAGATCGGAGATACTCATGATCCGTAAGCCCTTCGCCCCTATTCTCATTCTGCTGCCGTGTCTGCTGCTACTGGGCGGCACCGTCCGCGCGCAGCAAGCGAACCCGGTCCCGGTCAACACAGAGCGTGACCCGGTCTACCTGGCGCTGACGACGGCGAACGTCTACGTTGACCCCGCCATCGGCGGGGTGAGCACCGAGGCGCTGGATCAGGCCGCCATGCAGAGCCAGGGAAACCCGCACACGCCGGTCAAGATCGCCGTCCTGGCGAGCCTGCCGCCCGCCTACCTGGGGGCGCTGGATCAGGCGATGGCGCAGGACCCACAACTTTCGGCGCGCGTGCGCGGACACGAGCGCGCCTACTACACCTTCCGCCTCCACGAAGCCCTGGCACTCGGCAAATCCCCACTGATCCTAGTCGCGGAGCAGGGCCGCGATGATGGCGTGACGGTCTGGACGACGGCGCTGGATGCTCAAGAGCGGAAGCGACTGGCTGATCAGTATGCGCCCGCAATCGCTGCCAACCCGACGCAGGGCACGGCCGATCTGGCCCAAGCGGTCGCCTCGGACATCAACGGACGAGACTACCGCAGCTCGGCGGGCCTTTGGGGCGTCTTTCTCATCGTCGTGCTGATCATCGGCGGCCTCCTCGTTGCCGCCACGCGGCGCAAGAAGCAGGCGCTGATGGCAGCGCGTGGGCCGATCCAGGCGCAGCGCGACCATGTCCTGAGCGGCATCGAGTATTTGGACGGCTACCAAGACGTCCTGCCCAAGAACAACCCGGACTCGGACCAGGTCCGGACTTTTCGCCAGTCGGCTTCTGCCAGGTATGAGCAAGCCGCCAAGATCATGGACCGCGCGACCGAGGCTTCCGACCTAAACCGCGCTCAGGCCCTCTTCGATCAGGCCGAAGCGGACGTGGAACAGGCCCGCCGCTACCAGGACCGGGCGACCGGTGGAACGGGAAACATTCCGGGTGACGACGCCGTCCGCCCCCAGCCCCTGCCGAGCACTCAGCCCGCCATCGCCGCCATCCCGGCGAGCCAGCGCGGCGTCTCGTTCTTCTCGGGCCGCCCCGCGCCTCTGGGCGCGCTCGTCCCCGTCACCATCACTGTCGGGGGCCAAAGCCGCCAAGTCCTCGTGACCCCCGATGAGGCCGATGAACTCCGCTCGGGCCGGATGCCGCAGGTGCTCGCCTTCCAGCAGGGCGGCCGGTACGTCCCCTGGTACGACTATAACGGCTACGACCCATATAACGACTACTGGCGCTACGAGAACGCCGGCTGGGGCGGCGTCGGCGCGGGCGTAGTCGCCGGCTTCGTCGGCGCGGAACTCCTCAGCGGCATGCTCATGCCCGCTTACGGCATGGGCTACTCCCCTTACGCCTATGCCACCGACATGCCCATGTATCAGGGCTACGCTCAACCCGGCTCTGACGCGGGAGGCGGCAATTTCGACGGCGACACTGGTGGGGGAGGGGACTTCGCCAATAATGGCGGAGGCAATTTCGACACACAGGGCTTTGACGATTCCGGCGGCGGTAACTTCATGGATAGCGGCGGAGGCTTTGACGGTGGCGGCGGCGACTTCGGCGGGGGAGGGGACTTTGGCGGTGGCGGCGACTCCAGTTGACCTTCTGACCCTGCCGGACGTCGGCGCGCTGGCGTCCGGGCCGGAGGACGTCCCCGAGGTCCTGCTGTTCCTGCACGGCTGGGGCGGCAGCAAGGAACTCTGGTGGAACACGCTGGCCCGGCTCGCCGGCACCCACCGCAGCATCGCCCTGGACCTGCCTGGCACCGGCGTGACCCCCCTTCCGCCCGGTCCGTGGACGATGCCGGACATGGCCCGCTGGGTGGCCCGGACCTGTGACCGCCTCGGCTTGAAGTGCGTCACGCTCATTGGCCACTCGCTCGGCGGAAACCTCGCCGCCCAGGTCGCCCTGGACTTCCCGGTTCTCGCCCGCCGCTTGGTCCTCGTGGACGCCGCCCTCGACCCCGCCGCGCTGCCCGCCCGCGCCCGCTGGCCCCTCCACGGGCAGATGGGCCTGCCCGCCCTGCGCCTCATGCGCCTGGCCTCACTGCCCATGGCCGCGGCGGGGCGACGCGCCCCGCACGACCGGACATTGGGCTTCTGGCGGGCCTACGCCCGCCGGATGCACTGGTACGTCCAGGCGAACCGCGACGACCGCGCGCTCCAGTCCCAGCTTCGGGCGCTGACCGATAACCCGCTGCCGTCCGCCCGCCTGTCCACCCTGCGCTTGCCTTTCTTGATCCTGCACGGCGCGCGGGACGCCGTCGTCCCCGTCGCCGGGGCGCGTGCCCTGGCCCTTGCCCTGCCCGAGGCCGCGCTGGTCGTCTTCCCGACCGCCCACCACTGCCCGATGGACACCGACCCGGACGGCTTCGCGCAGTCCCTCCGAGACTTCTGCAACAGCCCGCTCCCTTGACGCGCGGCGGCCCAAGTGCTACAATGCACCCACAAGAACTGATTTGCCCAAGGAGAACCCATGAAGCTTCGCCCCCTCTGCATGCCCGCCGCACTCGCCGCGCTGGGCGCCGCCGCCCTCGGCCCGCACGCCCAGGCCGCGCCGCCCAAGCCGACGCACCCCAAGCCCGCCGCGCATCTTCTTGCGCCTGTCGCGCCCGTCGTCCGCATGGTGACGACGCGCGGCACCATCCTGATTAAGCTCTACCCGAAGGACGCCCCTATCACCGTGGCGAACTTCGAGAAACTGGTCAAGAAGGGCTTCTATAACGGCTTGACCTTCCACCGCATCACGGCCTTGAACCCCGGTGTCCCCTCCAAGATCGTTCAAGGCGGCGACCCGCAAGGGAACGGCTCGGGAGGACCCGGCTACATGATCAAGGGCGAGTTCAAGGAGAACGGTGTCAACAATCCGCTGACCCACGTCGCCGGGGCGATCGCCATGGCCCGCGCTGGCGACCCTAACTCAGCCGGGTCGCAGTTCTACCTCTGCGTCAATCCCGTCCATTTTCTTGACAACAAATACACTGTCTTCGGCCAGGTCGTCAAGGGCCTGGACGTGGCCGACAAGCTGCAAATCGGCGACAAGATGACCAAAGTGACGATGGCGAAGTAGCGAGCAAACGGCGGTTCGAGCCGCCGTCAGAAAGAGGATGCCATGACAAAGCGCGTAGAGGCACGAGTCTCGGGTCGGGTGCAGGGGGTCGGGTATCGCTACTTCGCGAGCCACGTCGCCCGCGAGTTGGGCGTGGTCGGGACGGTCCAGAACGTCGCCGACGGCGGCATCGAGGCGGTCGCCGAGGCCGAAGAAGCGACCTTGCACGAGTTCCTCAAGTCCCTCCGGCACGGCCCCCATGCCGCCGAGGTCACTGAAGTCGCCATCGCTTGGGGCGAGCCGACCGGCGAATTCTCGAACTTCACCACCGTCGCCTGACACCGCACGCCAACACACAGAAAGGCCCTGGGCACTTCTGCCCAGGGCCTTTCTTCCATCCCTCTTCGTCCTTCTTCTGTCCCCTGGACAGGTCGGACGCGGAGCGAGTGAATTTATTCCCTCGTCCCCTCTGCTGCTCCTACTTCTTCAACTTCAGCCGCGCCAGCCCCGCGACCGACTCCGGTTGGTGCGCGTCCAGCGCGACCGCCTTCCGGTAGGCCGCCGCCGCAAGATCCATCTTCCCCTGCTTCTCGTACACCTGCCCCAGCTCCCCCAGATACTGCGCGTTCCTCGGATCGCCCTGCGTCGCCTGCACCAGCAATGTCACAGCCTCATCCGTCCCGCCGTCCTGCGCCAGCAGGCCCGCCAGGGTGTCCTGCACTTGCGCCATCGCTTCCGGCGTGGGCGCCTTCAGAGTGAGGGCGCGCCGGTAAGCCGCCAGGGCGTCCGCCTTTTTGCCCGCGTTCTGGCTCAGGACTCCCAGGTTCGCCGCCGCCCCGAAGTCGTCCGGCTTGATCTGGGACGCCGCCTTATATTCCGCGATGGCCTCGTCGGTCTTGCCCGCGTGTCCGTAGACTTCCGCCAGCACCATATGCGCGCTGAACTTGTCCGCAGTCCCTAGGGCCAGCGCCCTCTGCAATGCCGGGACGGCCTTGTCGTCGTGGCCCGCCTGATGATAGGTCATCCCCGTGTACAGCGCCGCCTGTGCGTCCTTGGGGTCAAGGTTCGTCGCTGCGTCGAAGGCGGCTGCCGCCTCGGCATCCTTACCGGACTTCTCCAGGGCCGTCCCGAGCTGCTCATACGCGACGGCGGACGGCTTGATCTTGATGGCCTTCTGGAAGGCCACCGCTGCCTCATCGCTCTTGCCGGTCTGGAGCAGCGCCAGCCCCAGGTCGTAGGCCACGGTCGCGTCCTTGGGGCTGCGCGCCTGGGCCGCCCTGAAGACCAAGACCGCCTTGTCGAAGGAGCCTGTCTGAAGGTAGGCGACACCCAGGTTGCTCTGCGTATTGGCGTCCTTCGGGTCCAGCCGCGCGACCGCCTCAAGCTCCGGCACCATGCCGACGACGTTGTTTTGCTTCTGATAGACCGCTGCCAGCATCTTGTGGGCCGTCAAGTTGTTCGGCTCCTTCTTGATGACGTCCCGCAGCTCCGACGTGGCCTTGTCATAGTGCTCAGCGTTGAAGTCGCTATAGGCTTGCTGGAGCTTCTCCTGGTAGGCGGTCTTGGTGCCGCTCGAGACCGCTCCCGCCGTCATGTTCTTCTCGTCCTGAGTCTGCGAAGTGCCCCCGCTTTGCGCCGCCGCCGCGCCCGAGAACAGCGCCAGCACCGCCCCCAGGATTATCGTTCTGTTCATTGGTGTCCCTTTCATGTTCGGCAGACGGCCCGTGTCCTGCCCTCGCCCGCCTTTATTATACACCACCTTGGACGGCCCGAAGCCTGCAAATGTTGCCCCACCCCGCGAAAAAGCCGTCAGCCCCTTGACAAAGCCGCGTCGCCCGATTATAATGTTTCTAATGCGGGAGTAGTTCAGGGGTAGAATGCAACTTTCCCAAAGTTGAGGTCGCGAGTTCGAGACTCGTCTCCCGCTTACCCTTTTCTGATGTCGCTCTGTTTCTCCTCGGTGCCGTGCCCAAGTGGTAAGGGAGAGGTCTGCAAAACCTTTATGCGCCAGTTCGATTCTGGCCGGCACCTCCAATTTTCATCCGCGTGCGTTATCAAGCTTCCTTCTTGTTCGAGCGGGGAGCTTTGTTTTTCAGAAGTGCTTCCCCACAGGTGTATCCCCGATGGCACGTTCTCTGTCTCCAGACCTTCTTCAAGCCGCCCGTCCCGTGAAGCCGTCATCACCCACTTACCTCGATGACCTCCTGGAGAGGTATAAAGCGCTCCTGAGACAGAGCTATGTCACCCCCCTCTCGCCGCAGCAGGAGCGCGAACTGGCTGAGGTGCGGCAGGAGCTGCAAGCCATTAGCCGCCAGGATGAGCGCGCTCAATCCGCCGCGCGTCAGATGAAAGAAGTGAACGCCTCTCTTGGAGCGCTCGAAGCACAGGTGGATGCGCGGATCGCACAGCGCGAGGCCGAACAAAGAGGGGAGACAGGACAGCCTGCATGATCTTCTCTCGCACCGTCCCCTTGCGCCTTTCCAGAACCTATCGCGATTATCAGCCGCAGCTCCGTAAAGACTTCTTGAACCGCTGTGCCTACTGTTTGAGACATGAGTTCCACTTCGGTGGCGAAGCAAATGGCCAAATTGACCACTTCTGCCCAGCCGCCGTGTTCAACCGGACCGGACAGCACCACCTCAGCTACACCTACGCAAACCTGTTCTGGTCGTGCGCTGAGTGTAACAACACCAAGCGGGAGAGCTGGCCGAACGCCGCTGAACTGGCGCGCGGCCTGCGCTTCGTGGACGCAACCCAGGAGGATACGGACGACCATTGGAAGGTCTCGGCGACAGGCGAGATCAAAGCCCTGACGCCGGCGGGCGAGTACACCATTGATACCATCCTCTTATGGCGCGACGATCTGGTCCGCTGGCGATGTGCCATCATAGAGGCGTGGCAACGGATTGAGCGTCTGAAGGAGAAGATAGACGATCCCTCGCTGACTGCGGAAGATAGAACAGAGTTCCATGAGCAGATGAGGCGGGACATCCTGTTCGTGTCTCCTCATCCTTTCGACCGGACCCACAAAAAACAACCGCTCCGGTCCTTCTGACAGCAGAAGAACGGGGGCGGTTTTTGTTGTTTATGCCATCCGAAGGCGGCTCAGACACGGGCGCGGTAGTAGGCGACGGCGTGCAAATACACCGTCAACTCCGTGCGGTCGGCCTGAACCAGACGCAGGGCCTGGTCGTCGTACCAGCGCACCGCCCCTTCCAAGGTCTCGCCGCCCAAAAGGGTGATGGCCAGCATCGTGCGGTTGTCGCGGTACTTGATTAGCTCGACCTCACGCGGGGAAATGCGCTCCTCGCGCGTCGTCCCCCGC
>JANOOM010000709.1:0-7246 GCA_031421335.1 Armatimonadota bacterium | reverse complement strand
CTGTTGCGCCGGTCGCTGTTGCACCGGTCGCTGTTGCGCCGGTCGCTGTCGCGCCGGCGATTGCGGCTGCGCCGGAATCCCCTGGCGCCGCGGGGGCCGCCGCCGAAGTACGGCCGCCAGCATAGCCATCAGCATAGCCATTGAGCAATTCGGGAAAAACAAACGAACCCGGACACCGACCGTGCGCCGGGTTCGTTGCCGTGTCACTAAAGGAAACAAGCAGATGCCAAAGATCAAGACCCGCAAGACGGCGGCCAAGCGCTTCAAGGAGACCGGAACCGGGAAGCTGATGCATGGTCACGCGCACCACAATCATTTGAACATTCACAAGAGTCCTTCCAATTTGAGGACTTTGACCTCGGACACCGAGCTTTACAAGGGCAAGCGGAAGAGCATCCGCCGGATGCTCCCGAACGGGCTGCCGAAGTAACAGCGGCGCCTCAGACGACGAAGATTTCGCGAAAAGGAACAGGGAACTATGGCACGAGTCAAGCGCGGCGTGATGAAACACAAGCGCCACCACAAGATTATCAAGGAAGCCTCCGGCTACTTCGGCGCCAAGTCGCGCCTTTTCAAGAGCGCCAACGAGCAGGTGATGAAGTCCGGGCAGTACGCCTATCGGGACCGCCGCAACAAGAAGCGCGAGTTCCGCCGGCTCTGGATCGCCCGGATCAATGCCGCCTGCCGCGCGCAAGGCGTCCAGTATAGCCGCTTCATCGCCGCCCTCGCCTCGAGCGGCGTGGAGCTTGACCGCAAGGTCCTGTCCGAAATGGCGATCAGCGACAACACCGCCTTTAACACCCTGGTCGCGTCGCTGAACATCACCGTCGCCGCGCCGACACACAACCTCGTCGCAGCCGCCTAAGACCATGATCGCAACCGAGCAGCTCAATCTGGTCGCCTCGGAAGTGAGGGCCGCCCTGGAGGCGGCCCTTTCCACTGCCGATGTCGAGGCGGTCGAGGTGCAGTATCTGGGGCGCAAGGGCCAGCTCACCGGCCTTCTTCGCCTCGTCGGCACCTTGCCGCCCGACGAGAAGCCGCGCTTCGGGGCCTCAGTCAACGCTCGCAAGGACGAGCTGACGGCCTTGATGGACGAGAAAAAGGCGGGCCTCGCCGCACGCGAGCGCGCTGTCCGACTGACCGCCGACGCCGTGGATGTGACTCTGCCCGGCGTCGTTTACCCGCGCGGCACGCAGCACCCGATCACGCGTCAGGCGCAGGCGGTCAAAGACGCACTCATCAGCATGGGCTACCACTTCGCCGAGTGGCCGGATATCGAAGACTACTACTACAACTTCCAGACCCTCAACTACCCGCCTGACCACCCCGCCTTCGACGAGCAGATGTCGTTCTATGTGGACCCAACCCACCTGCTGCGGACCCAGACGACCGCCTTCCAGGCCCACGTCATGCAGGCGCAGAAGCCCCCCATCCGCGCCGCCACCATCGGCAAGTGCTACCGCTACGAGGCCGTAGACGCCACCCACTCCCACACCTTCCACCAATGCGACATCCTCGCCGTGGACGAGGGCCTGACCCTGGCCGACCTCAAAGGCACCTTCGCCGAACTCGTCCGCCGCTTGTTCGGCGACGTCGAGATCCGCTTCCGCCCCGACTTCTTCCCCTTCGTCGAGCCGGGCGTCGAGGTCGCCATCCGCTGGGGTTCCGGCTGGCTGGAACTCGGCGGCGCTGGCATGGTTCATCCCAACATATTAGACGAGATGGGCATTGATTCAGAGCGCTACACTGGCTTCGCCTGGGGCCTCGGCATAGACCGGATGCCGATGGCGAAGTACGGCATTGACGACATCCGCCTCTTCACCGAAAACGACCTCCGTTTCCTGCGGCAGTTCTAATCCCCAATGTCCAGCCAATTTAAAGCCCTGAAAGCGCTCGTCTCAGAAGATTCAGGTTTGGCACGGCTGGAAGGTCTGCTGTCCAAGTTCAACTTGTTTGAGGCAGTGGGTGTCGTTCGACACGAGCTACGGCACTCTGACTTCTTGGCCTTCCTGCTTGATCCGAGCCGTAATCACGGTCTGGGGGTGGCTTTTCTTAGTGCATTCCTTCAAGCAGTGCGCCTGCCAACGCTTGATTTGGACACCTTGAACCTAAGCCATGCCTATGTCTTCCGCGAATGGCATCACATTGATATTCTTGTCCTTGACGACATAAATCACCTTGCTGTCATCATTGAGAACAAGGTTGACACCGGCGAGCATTCTGATCAGCTTAACCGTTACCAGGTGGATTTCTATAGCCACTACCCTGGCTACAAAGCCATGGCACTGTACCTAACGCCCGATGGCGACAAACCGAGTTCAGATGATTACCACGCCGTTAGTTACACGCTGGTCTGCGAAGTCATCGAGAAGATCGCTCAAAACCATCGTGCGACGCTAGACAGCGAAATCGTGATAGTCCTGGAGCATTACGCGCAAATGCTGAGGAGGCATATCATGAGCGATTCGGATGTTGCCAAACTGTGCCGCGAGATTTATCAGCAGCACAAACAAGCAACCATAAGAGGCTGTCCGCAACATTTGATATGCCTGGATGGTATTGCGTCTGTGGAGAGGGCGTCGTCATAGGTAAAGACACGGACGTATCGGACCGCCATCTGAGCTTCCTGAAAGCGCAGGCGGAAAATCTTTCTGCCGTATAATGTCCGCCGCAATCGTAAGAGGTATGGGCTGGAACTGCTGAGATGAATCAAGAATGAAACTTCCCATTGAATGGCTCCGAGAATTTGTGGACACGCCGCTGGGCGATGACGCGCTGGCGGCGAAGCTGACGATGGCTGGCTTGGAGGTGGAGGAAACGACGCCGTCTGAGGACGGGCCGGTCTTCCACGTCAAAATCACGCCCAATCGGGGCGACTGGCTCTCGGTCGCCGGGGCGGCGCGCGAGGCCGCCGCCGCCTTGGACCTGCCGCTCGCGCGGCAGACCGCGCCGCTGCCGGACGAGAACGCCGACATCAAGCGCTGGGTCGGCGTCCGCATCGAGAACCCCGCGCTGTGCCCGCGCTTCACTGGCAAGCTGATCCGCAACATCGTCTTCCGGCCCGCGCCTGAGTGGATGCGTAAGCGGCTGGAGGCGGCGGGGATGCGGTCCATCAACATCGTTGTGGACATCACGAATTATGTGATGCTCGAACTCGGCCAGCCCCTGCACGCCTACGACTATGCCACACTGCCCGAAGGCAAGATCGTCGTCCGTGCGGCGCGTGAGGGCGAGATGCTGAAAACGCTGGACGGGGCGGAGCGGGCGCTGACGCCGGACATGCTGGCGATCTGTGATCAGTCCCATCCTATCGGCCTGGCGGGCATTATGGGCGGGGCGGACACGGAGGTTTCCACCACGACCAAGCACATCTTTTTGGAGTCCGCCCACTTCGACCCCGGCAGCGTCCGGCGGACGTCCAAGGCGTTCGGCCTGTCTACCGAAGCTTCTTACCGATTTGAGCGGTTTGTAGACCCTCAGCTCGCCCCCGTCGCTGTGGAACGGGCCTGTGACCTGCTGGCAGAACTTGCGGATGGCGAGATCGTGCTGGGCCGGGTAGACCTCTACCCGAACCCCATCCTGGAACGCACCCTGACGCTGCGCCCGTCCCGCACGAATGCTATTTTGGGGACGCGCTTAGATGAGGCCACCATCGCCGGCAGTCTGCGGCGGCTGGGGCTTGCCGTCGGGGCGGCGCAGGAGCCGCTGTCGGTGACGATCCCCACCTTCCGGCCCGATCTCGTCAAGGAGATTGACTTGATCGAGGAAGTCGGGCGTATGATCGGCTACGACACCCTGCCCGAGACCCTGCCACCTGCGCGCGGGGCGGGTGGGGGAGACGCGCCGGAAGGGCGATTAGCGGCCCGGTTGCGGACGGCCTTGATCGGCTTTGGCCTCTCGGAAGCTCTGACGCATTCGCTTGCCGCACCATCCGCCTTTGACGACCCGCGCGAAGAGGGCCGCCGCGTCACCATTCGGCAGGCGCTTTCCGCCGAGCTGTCCAGCCTGCGCCAGTCACTGGTCCCGAACCTACTGGAAGTGCTCGCACGGAACATGCGCCAGCGTCAGGCCGAAGTGAAAGTGTTCGAGGTCGGCAAGGTCTTCGACAAGGGTGAGGTCGAGGGGAAGTATGTCGAGTCCCGCTGCGTCGCCGCCGTGCTGACCGGACCACCCACGGACTTCTTCACGGCCAAGGGCCTGGTGGAGAACCTGGCCGCCGCCCTTTCTCTCCCCCACGTCGCTTTCGCCGCCGAGACGCGCCCCCAGATGCACCCAGGCCGGTGTGCCTCGGTGGCCCTGGACGGTAAGGTCATTGGCTACGTCGCCGAACTGGACCCGGACGCCGTCAGGGCGCATCTTGACGTGCCTGCGGGCGTGGGCCGGGTCGCTGTCTTCGAGCTTGACGCCGATGCCCTGCTTTCCTACGCGGACGGGACGCATCGCTACACTGCCCTGCCACGCTTCCCCGCCGTCTCGCGCGATATCGCCGCGCTCGTAGATGCTTCCACGCCGTATGCACTCCTGGAGACAACGGCACGTGAGGCAACCGACGCGGCGTTGACCGAGGCCATTGGCCTGCAAAGCGTCTACACGGGCGAGCGCGTCCCTACCGGCAAGAAAAGCGTCGCCCTGCGCCTCACTTTCCGGGCCGCTGACCGCACCCTGACCGACGCCGAGGTGGACGCGCAGATGGCCGCCGTCGCCGCGCTGCTGGCCGAGCGCGCTGGGGCGGAGCGGCGCTAAGGGGCCAATCCTGCCGGCAACTAATGCCAAGATCACAGGAAGTCTGAATCAGCCGCTTCAAGACCCAGCACTGATTGCCCTTTACCTGGTGCGACCTTCGCGGGTCGTATCAGACGAAGTTTCGCCCGGACGGCCTCTGGCTGACGCTGGTATCAAAAGAGAGGCCGATCCGGGCGTGGCTATGCGACAAGTGCGGCAACATTCAGTCGTTCGCTGATGTTGATCGCGGCTAAAAGCTGTCGCGGACGCAGGCTAGCTGAACCAGATGCCGATCTCGGCCTCGGCGTTCTCCACCGAGTCCGACCCGTGGATCAGGTTCTGCTCGATGGTGTTGGCATAGTCGCCCCGGATGGTCCCCGGCGCCGCGTCGGCGGGCTTGGTCGCCCCGATCACCTTCCGGGCCAGGGCGACGGCGTCCTCGCCTTCCCAGATCATGGCGACGACGGGGCCGGAGCTGATGAAGCCGACTACGCTCTCGAAGAACGGCTTGCCGCGGTGGACGCCGTAATGCGCTTCGGCCATCGCGCGCGAGGGCGTCAGCATCTGGAGGCCGGCCAGGGCGAAGCCCTTGTTCTCAAACCGGCGGATGATCTCGCCCACGAGCCGGCGCTGGACGCCGTCCGGCTTGACCATTAAAAATGTTCGTTCCACGTTGAATCTCCTTAATCCGTGCGCTCCGGGAACTTTTCCCCGGAGAACTGAGCTTATTATGAGAGATAGTTGCTAACAAAGTCAAGGAGAATATAATGACCCGTTTTCTTACCCTCACGGCGGCCACCGCCGCTCTTCTGCTGCCCTCGGCCCTCTTCGCTGCTCCTGTCGCCAAGGCGAAGCCGGCCGCAAAGCCCGTCGCCCTGGTCTGCCCGGTCACCGGCGAGACCATCGCCTCGGTCAAGGATGCCTTCGGCTCCAGCGTCTACAAGGGCAAGACCTACTACTTCTGCTGCTCGTCTTGCAAGCCGGCCTTCGACAAGAACCCCCAGAAGTACGCCAAGACCGCCTCGGTCGTCAAGCCCGCCCACTAGCCTATGGACTTGCTCGCGCCAATAGATAGGCTGCTCACGATTCGCGCCCACCAGATCAAACGGGCGGGCGCGACTCTCCCTGGCGTTATCGTCCCCACCCACAAGTACCTCTGGTACTATGTCGCCTCCTGGCCCGATGGCAGCCCCGCCGCCTCCCTGCATCTGGGGGAGGGGATCGTGCCCGCCGGGGAGACGCAGCCATGGCGCGTGATGCGGCGCGACCGCTCCCGGCTTCTCCTGCGGCCGACGCCGCAGGGGACCGAGATCGTCGCCTCTTATTACCCCGGCGGCTCAGGAGTAACGGGGGACTTTTACCGAATCAACGTGGGCGAGGAACGCGCGGGCGGCTTCGACATCCTTGGCCATGGCTGGCGCGGTGGGGTGGCCCTACAGCGCGAAACGAAAGAGCGCTCCCTGATCCTGCGCGGCGACGGCGACCCGCCGGACGTTTACTACATGGAGCCGCTGCCGCGCGCTGCATCTCACCCCCCCCTCGCCGCGTGCCTGCTGCTGGCCTATATCCTGACCATGCGCGAGGTGCGCGAAGGGAGCTGGATCAAGCGACCCTCCAGCCCGAGGGCTGTTTGAACGGTCCTCGTTTCAGGGAGGCGCGCACTGGGTAGAAGATGGCATGGCGCCGACGGAACTCCTGTCGGGCCTCGCTGTCCCTCGCCCAGAACTAAACGCCAAGCAGGGAGAAACGAGGAGAGCACTTGACCGAACGCCACCGCTTCCTGGTCGTAAGTGATGAAGACCCGGACCGCTCGGCCATCATTCGTACTATCCTCCATGTGTCCACCCTATCCCAGAATGCCCGAGCCGATGTGCTGGAAGCCAAATCTATTGGCCCTGCGCGTGAAGCCCTGCGGGGCAACGCGCTCACTTGTGTGTTCCTTGACGATGATCTTCCCGACGGAGCCGCCCTGGATCTGCTTCGGGAAATGCGCGCGCAGAGGCTGACCACGCCCGTCGTCGTTCTGACAAGTAAGCGGGCCGACATGTCGGAGTTCATCGAGGCGGGGGCGACGGATTATCTGCTGAAAACCGAGCTGACGCCGCCGCTCCTCGAACAGTGTCTGCGCGCAGCGATCCGGCACCAGAAATCCCAGGAAGAGATCCAGCGGACGCAGGAAAGTCTGCGCCTGCGCGACCGTGCGATCGCCGCCTCTTCAAGCGGAGTCATCATCTGCGGCCCCCACCACTCCGACTATCCCATTATCTACTGCAACGCCGCTTTCTCGGCTGTGACTGGATACGCGCCCGACGAAATAATTGGGCGAAACTGTCGCTTCCTGCAAGGGGAGGGAACGGACGCGCGGGCCGTCCATTTAGTGCGGGACGGTCTGCGGGAGGAGCGCGACTTTCGGGTTGTCTTGAGGAACTACTGCAAGGATGGCAGACCCTTTTGGATTGACCTGACCATCTCACACGTGCGCGACACCGGTGGGACACTGACGCACTTCATCGGGGTACAGACC
>JANOOM010000708.1:0-10906 GCA_031421335.1 Armatimonadota bacterium | reverse complement strand
GACGACGGCATGACGTTCGACGCTGAGACAGTGCAAGGGGCTTCCGTCAGGGAGAACGAAAAATATGCGGGGCTTCAGATCACCCTCAGCGGGGGATTGGGTACGGCCATCATTAGGTTACAGGTTGACATCGGCTTCGGGGATGCGGTCGTGCCAGCCGCTCAGGAAGCCGTATTCCCCTCAATGCTGGGGGTCCCAGGGGCTAGCCTCTTGACTTACCCGCGTGAGACGGTCGTTGCGGAGAAGTGCGAGACGATGATAGACCTCGGGCTGGGGAACAGCCGCCTCAAGGACTTTTATGACCTGTGGCATCTCGCCAGTCACTTCGATTTCGAGGGGCTTTTGCTTTGTCAGGCCATGTCTGCGACGTTCCAGCGGCGCGGCACCACGATCGCTGCCCTGCCGCCTCCCGCTCTCACGGGAGCCTTCTACGGGGATGCCGGTAGGTGCAGACAGTGGCAAGCCTTTTCAGAGAAAGGCGCCCTGTCGGCGGCTTCTCCTGCGTCGTTGGAGGAGTGTGCTCACCTTTTGAGCGCGTTCCTGCTGCCCCTGCTGCGCGCCACTCAGGATCGTGCCCCCTTTCATTCGAGGTGGCGTTACACAAGCCTTACCTGGGTTGAAGAGGAGTAGGTATAATCCCCCCATGAACATCTTCCAAGGCGCGCTGCCGCGCTTCTGCATTTGCCTCCTCGCCCTGGCCCCCGGCGCCGCACGCGCCGCCGCCGAGCCCACTGTCCACGCGCCGCCGCCCGCCGGGGCCGCCTCCTACGCGCGCCTGGCGCGCGAGGCCGACGTCAACCTCCAAGAGCAGGTGCTGGCGCAGTGGTTCCCACGCGCCCTGGACCCTTCAGGCGGCTTTTATCAGAACTACTCCGAAGACTGGACGCGCGGGGCATCTGACGACAAGGCCCTCGTCTACCAGTCGCGCCTGACCTGGGTGGCCGCGGAGGCCGCCCGGCGCGACCCCGCCCAGGCCGCCGTCTACAAATCCGACGCCCGGCACGGCCTGGACTTTCTCGCCGACCAGATGACGGACAAACAAGATGGCGGGCTGTACTGGGGGCTGGACAACAAGGGCGTACCCGTGCGGAACGGCGAGAAGCACACTTACGGCATCTCGTTCGCCATCTACGCCGCCTGCGGGGAGTACCGGGCGACGCACGATGCACGCGCCCTGGACTTCGCCAAGCGCGCCTATCTGTGGCTCGACGGGCACGCGCACGACGCGAGGAACGGCGGCTACTTTGAGGCCCTGACTCGGACGGGGAAACCGATCTTGACGGGGACACCTGAACAGCCCAGTGACGAGATTGGGACGCGCTACGGGTTCAAGACGATGAACACGCATATTCATCTGCTGGAATCCCTGTCCGCCCTGTACGCCGTCTGGCCCGACCCGGCCTTGCGGGCGCGGCTGGAAGAGATGTTCGCGCTCGTCAGGGACAAGGTCGCCGTCGAGTCGGTCGGCTGCCTCAACTACCAGTTCACGCCCAACTGGAAGCCGCTGCCGGACCACGACTCGTTCGGCCACGATGTCGAGACCGCCTACTTATTGACCGAAGCCTCCGCCGTGCTTGGGAGGCCGGAAGACTCCAGGACGTGGCGGCTGGCGCGGCGCATCGTGGACCACGCCCTGGACTTCGGCTTCGACGCGGACAACGGCGGCTTCTATGACGCCGGCTCGGTCTTCAGCGCCACCCCCTACACGACCGACAAGATCTGGTGGGTGCAAGCCGAGGGCCTGAACGCCCTGCTGCTGATGCATATGCGCTATGGCAAGGAGACGCCGCGCTATTGGGCGGCCTTCAACCGCCAATGGGCGTTCATCCAGGCGCACCAGGTAGACGCCGCGCGGGGCGGCTGGTATGCGACCGTCACGCGCGCGGGGGCATCCATTCCGGGCCGCGCCAAGAGCGACGGCTGGACGGAAGCCTACCATCAGGGCCGCGCCCTGCTGAACGTCTCCGCCGACCTGCACCGGCTGGCCGGGGAGCAAGCCGCCCCCTAATCGTCAGGCCCGCAGCCCAGGAGAAGAAATAAGAGAAAGGGCTGCGGTCTCGGCAAGCATTGCCGCCAGCGCTTCAGAGGTCTGAGGGCGGGCGAAGTAGTAGCCCTGTCCCCGCTCGCAGCCGAGCGCCTGGAGGCGCTGCCACTGGTCCTGGGTTTCGATGCCCTCGGTGGTGATCTGGAGATGCAGCGAATGGGCGAGTGTGATGATCGCCTGGAGGATCGCCTCCCCTTCAGGCTCGTCCATCTTGCTCACGAACGCCCGGTCAATCTTCAGCGTGTCAATGGGGAACGCGCCGAGGTAGGCCATGGACGAGTAGCCCGTGCCAAAATCGTCCACCGCCAAGCGCACGCCAAGCGCCTTCAATTCCTGCATCCGGGCGGTCGTCTCTTCCGCGTTCGCCATCATCACGCTTTCGGTGATCTCCAGTTTCAGGCTGGTGGGAGGCAGGCCCGTTTCGGCTAGAACGGCGGACACTTGGGCGACCAGGCCCGGCTGCTCCAGTTGACGGCCCGAGAGGTTGACCCCGACCACGAGGGGCGACTCCTGCGGGTGCTTTTGCTGCCATTGCCGTGTCTGGCGGCAGGCGGTGCGGAGGACCCACAGCCCCAGCGGGACGATCAGGCCCGACTCTTCGGCAATCGGGATGAAGGTCAGGGGCGCGATCAGCCCGCGACGCGGGTGCTCCCAGCGCACCAGAGCCTCGACCTCCTGGAGCGCGCCCGAGGCGAGGGAAACGATGGGCTGGTAGTGCAGTACCAGCTCGTCCTGGGCGATGGCACGCCGCAGGTCGCCTTCCAATTCCATCCGTTCCATGGCCTGTGCGTTCATCTGCCGGTCGAAAACGGCGCAGCGTGCCCGGCCGCCGTTTTTCGCCTGGTACATGGCGATGTCCGCCTCCCGGAGCAGATCGCCGGTCCAGGTGGGCGCGGCATCGCCCACCTCCAGGCCGCTCTGCGCGATGCCGATGCTGGCCGAAACGAAGAGCGTGCGGCCCTCCAGCATGAGCGGGAGACGTAGAGCCTCCGCGATCCGGCCTGCGACTTCGGTAGGCGTCTCTCCACCCGCGACCTCTTCCAGCAGCACGGTGAACTCGTCGCCGCCGAGTCGCGCGATCGTGTCGCCGGGGCGGATGCAGGCGCTCAAGCGCTGGGCCACGGCGGAGAGCAGGACGTCACCGGCCGCATGGCCGAGGCTGTCGTTGACGACTTTGAAGTTGTCCAGGTCCACAAACAGCACTGCGACCGACGAGTGCCGTCGCTCCGCCCGTGCCCGCGCGTGCTCCAGCCGGTCCAGAAACAGGGCGCGGTTGGGCAGGCCCGTCAGCGCGTCGTGGAAGGCTTGGTGCGCGAGCTGGGTTTCCAGGCGCTTGTGCTCCGTCAGATCATAGGCCACCCCTGCGACGCCTGTCAGCCGCCCCGATGCGTCGCGGAGGGGCGTGGTGTGTGTCTCATGGGTGCGCCCGCCGGCCTCCAGGGTCCAGGCATGGACCGTGCCGTTTAGTGCAATATGCAGGTGCTCCAACAGGGCAGGCTGTCCCTGATAGACCTCGAAGATGGAACGCCCGACGATCTCGCCCGGCGCCAGCCCCAGGACGGCCAGGCCCTGCCCATCGGAGAACGTAAAGACCCCTTGGGTATCCAGCGCGAACACGACGACAGGGACGTTCGCGATGACAGTCCGCAGGCGGGCCTCACTCTCGCGCACCGCTTTTTCCACCGCCATGCGCTCGGTAATGTCGCGAATCAGCACCTGCCCGGCCGGCTTCCCCTCCCAGACGATCGAGGTGCTGACCGCTTCGACGTCAACGGCGCTGCCATCGAGGCGCACATATTTCAGATAGCTGAGTGGATTAGACCTCCCCTCCTGCTGGCTGCGCCGGACGCACGCAGGCCCGTTGTCCCTGAAGTCGGGGTGGATGAACTCCAGGACCGGGCGACCCAAAAGCTCCTCCGGCTGGCTCGCCCCCATCAGCGACAGCGCCGCTCTGTTCACATAGACAAGGAGGCTTTCGGCATAGACGACGATCGCGTCGGGCGAAGATTCCACTAGACTGCGATAGCGCCCTTCGCTTTGGCGCATTTCCCGCTGCGCTTCAAGCACTTGCCGGATGGTACGCATCGTAGTCCGGTACAGGCCGGCGAAGAAGGCCAGTGCGAGGCAGGCGGAGACGGCGGCGACGAGGTCCACGCGCAGACGCCGGGCGAGGAACGTTTGCAGCCGCCGTGTCAGCACCCAATCGAGCGCGTCCATCCCTGCCGCGTTGTAGCGGCGCCCCGATGCGAAGGCTGCACTTTCTGCCGCGTCAAGCGCCGACTGAAATCGGGGCGCTGCCCCAAAGCGCTCCAAGAGGACGGCGAACGCCGACGTAGTGCTCTGGAGGTCCTGGAATGGCGCGGCGACGCGCGGCCTGAGCGCGTGTTCGTAGCCGGATGCCATCCGCAGATCGTCGCCCACCGTCGCCAGGGGCGTCTGAATTTGGCCTTCCAGCATGGCGAGACGTGCCTGCCGCACGTCGGCGATGTCCGTGCCGCCCGCGACCGCATGGGCCTGGCTGATGTTGGTCAGCAATTGGGGCGTCTGCGTGATGACCGTGTCCATGGTGTAGTAGCTGTCCATGTCCGGGTCAAGGATCAGGTTTGAATTATTGCCCGCGGTCGTCAGGAGGGTGATGAGGTGCTGGCTGAAGCGGTCCCGCCCCGCGCGGTCCAGGCCGGGGGCGCGCCCTGGACCACCCATTTCCAGGCTCTGCCCCTCGGCCCGCAGCCGCTGCCAGTCCGCCCGCACCCCCAGATCGTCCCCATGCGCGCGGTCCGCCCGGTCCACGGCCCGTAGATCTGCTGCGAGGCCTTTTTTGTTCTCCAACACGTCGAACAGCAGGGCCGTCAGGGGACGACTATAGGCGACTCCTGCGCGCTCCAGCTCGGCCACATGGATGCCACGATTGATCTCGCCCTGGAAGTCCGACAACAGCAGCAGCAGGGGGAGCAGGAAAAGCAGTCCGGTCGCCGCGAACTTGAACGGCAGACCTGCGCCGGCAAGCACCGCCAGAACAATGCCTTTCTTACTCTGAAATGTTTTCAGGCCGATTTGCTTCTTCATGGCATTCCTTCGCTGCCCTCTGAAAAAGCATCTTCACTTCTTGCACGACTGGGCACCATTCATAGTCGGCAGGTGGCGGCATAAACTTGACGATATCCGTGCCCTGGTGTCAGGCCAGCCCCCACCCATCGGGGACCAGCTGCGCCAGATACGCCGCCGCCTTTTCGGTTTCTAGCTGCCAGACGCAGTGCGACCGGAACGGCCTGAAGCCCAGCGCGTGGTTGATGCCCAGCATCGCCGCGTTCGAGTCCGCGTTGCCCGTCCGCACGAACTGCGCCTGTGGGCGCTCTTTACGGACGCGGTCCAGCATCGCCGCCTTCATCCACCGGCCCAAGCCCCGGCCCCGGAACTCGGGGAAGACGCCGGTTCCCCCCTGGCTCACGACCAGGGGCCGGTTCGGGTTCCACCAGACCTCGGTGAAGCCGACGAACCGGCCCGTTTGGGCCTCGGCCACATAGAGCGTCCAGCGCTGGGTCCCCGCCGCCGTCATCACCTGCTCCATCTGCCGTAGGTGCTCGGGCGTGAAGTGCATGTCCTCCATGTCCAGCTTCTCGCGCGGGGCCGTGTTCATCACCTCATTCAAGGCGGCGATGGCCGCAAGCTGGTCTTCTGGATATGGACCGTCCCAGAAGCCCAGTGCGAAGCCCGCCGCCCGCACCAGCCCTTCCGCCTGCCACTGCGCGAGGAGGGCCGCATCGAGGTCCGCCAGGACGAGCTGATTTGTGTGCGCTTCCAGTCCGCGCTCTGCCCCGATGCGCTCCAGGAAGGCCGCCCCAGCGGGGACGGCGCCGTCCGTGCCGGTCATCATCAGCCGCCGCTCTTCCCGCCGCGCCACGTCGGCGGCCAGCCGCAGCAGCGCGCGCCCGACGCCCCGGCGCCGGTATTCAGCATCAACGTTGACCTCGAACTGGAGCAGGTGCTGGTTCTCTTCGGTCTTCAGGAACGAGGCGACGAGGCTTGCGACGATCTCCTCCCCGCCCGCGCTCCATCCGGCCCAGGGGTGCAGGGAGACGAACGGCGGGACGTTTCGCATCCGCGCCATCGTTTCTTCCAAAGGCGTCGGCGGGTCGTCGGGCAGCGTCTCGGCCCGCGCCCGGTTGAAGTGACGGTTCAGGGCGGCGTACTCGGCGTCCGAAGCGGTGGCGAAGTCGAACAGGCGGAGGATGACGGGGATCTGGGGCATTGGCGGGGTGTTCCTTTCGGCAGGGAAGTGGCGCCACATTCACTTACCGGGCGGGGTTTTCCTGCCCATGACGCCTATTTCTGCCGCCGGAAGTCGCGCGGGGTCAGGCCGGTGGCAGTGCGGAAGACGCGGGTGAAGTAGGCGGCCTCGCCGAAGCCTGCCGCTTGACCCACCTCGGCGACGGATAAGCCCGTCGCCAGCAGCAGGTGACGGGCACGCTCGACCCGCAGGTGACGGATGTAGTCGCGCGGCGTCCGCCCCATCGTCCGGGCAAAGACTTCGGTGAAACGGTCGGGGGACAGGAACACCGACGCAGCCACCTGCTCCACGCGTAGCGGCCCGACGAAATGGGCGTCGAGGTAGCGCACGGCAGCGGCCACGGTCGCTTCCTGGGTTGCCTCCTGACTTATGCGTGGACCGGAGCGCGGCTCGACATGTGACGCAGCATAGCGGCGGGCCAGATGGACCAACAGGCGCGGGAACAAGCCACCCACCAGCAGGGTGCCGTCGGGCGTCCCCACCGCCCACTCCCGGCGCAGCTCTTGAAGCATCTCAGCGACGGGTGCATAGGCGTCCGGTGTCAGGTGCAGCCAGCGGCCCCCTTCCCCGTATCCTGTCGCGCCCTGGGAGGATGCCCGGCGCAGCGGCTCTTCCACGAACAGCGATTGGAAGCCCGGCGTCTCGGCCAGCGTGTCCCGCGTCGGGGCATCGAAGATGTCCGGCGCGAAGTGCAGCGTGTCCGTCGCCAAATCCTCGCAGTCCGCGAACCAGTGCGTCATCCCCAGACCCATCGCGTACACATCGCCCCGCGCCACGCCGTAGGGGACGCCTTCTATCCAGTGCGTCCCACGCCCCCGACGGACGAAATACAGCGAGAAGAAGTCTTCGTGCCGGTTCGAGACCGCCTGCTGCCCGACATCAATCTCGTCGTGGTAGATGACCAGCGGCAAAGACGCGGCGGCCGTGTGGAGCCAGGCGGCGCGAAGTTCATCGAAGTGGTATGAGCGGACGGGCGGCTGGATGTGCAGGGTTTCAATTTGGGTGTCCATAGCGTGTTTGTATGTTCATCCAGTTGAGGCTGAATTCATGCTTCATATCCATTTTGTAAGTCTTCCCAGGGCTAAAGGTTTTAGTGGGGTAAGGTTTTAGTGGGGTAACCCCCGTGCTTTAGCCTTGCAAGTCCCCGCCTTCGCAGGCAAGCTGACGAGCGCGTAGGATACGAAGACCGGCAGACTGACCCTCAGCGGGCCGAAGCGCAAGCCCGTCGCCCTGACGGCGGGCAGCCGGTGATGACGCTCTCGGACCTGCTGCGGCTGACGGGGAGGCGCGTCACCGGCCAGACCGGGAACACCGTACAGGTCAAGAGGTAGGCGGAAAAGCCAGGAGAGGAAAAAGGACCCGCCGCCAATCCAGGTGCGGGTCCGTTTTGTCGCCTGGCCCCGGACGCCGGAAAAGTGCAAGAAGTCGCCGCCTTTACCCTAGACAGTCCTGTCGCGATTATGATACACTGAAAGCAGTCAACCCCAGGGGTGGTAGCGTAAGGAGAGTGGTGTCATGCTGACGGACGAACAGATTCAATCTTTCCGCGAGGACGGCTTCCTCAACTACGGGCGTGTCCTGACGGACGAGCAGCTTCAAGCTCTGCGCGAGTCGCTGGGCCGCGTCCTGTCCGGTGAAAGCGCGGCCTCGCCCGAAGCGACGCGCAACATCGGCGGCGGGGCGGACTCCGTCGTCACGCAGGTGGTGAACATGTGGGAAGCCGAGCCGGCCTATCGCGAGCACCTCTACAACCCTGAAATCGTGCCGATGGTGGCGCAGCTCATGGGCGCGGACACGGTGCGCGTCTGGCACGACCAGATGCAGCTCAAGCCCGCCCACGTCGGCGGGCCGACGGTCTGGCACCAGGACCACCCCTACTGGCCGGTCATCCAGCCCGCCGACCTCATCAGCGCCTGGGTGGCCCTGGAAGATGCCACGGCGGAGAACGGCGCGATGAGCATGGTCCGCCACTCCCACAAGTGGGGGCAGTACGCGGGCGGCACCATCGGCATCAACGCCGACTACTCGCCCGCCCACGACCCCGCGTTCGTCCCCGACGGCGAGACGTTCGAGGTGGTCTCGTGCGAGGTCCCCGCCGGTGGGGTCGTCTTCCACCACTGCCGGACATGGCACGGCGCCCCGGCCAACCACACCGGAAACCCACGCCCGGCCATCGCCGTCCACTACATGCCCGGCTGGACGCGCTATGAGCCTTCGGGCCAGTCGCATTTGGTGGAGAAGCACATCCACGTCAAGCCGGGCGAGACGCTGACCGGCGATCACTTCCCGACAGTGATGGCAGGGGGGCGGATGGAACCCACCCCGCCGCTGCGCGGCACCCCTCCCGAGGCTTTAGTGGGGTGAAACGGGAGGGGAGGGCTGATGGTCGTCAGGGGGTTGTATTGGTCAACCGCGCGGCCTTCGTGACCGCGCGGCCCACCTTGACAGAGCGACCGACTACTTCATCACACAACACCGACCGACGACCTTCTCACCCCACCCTCCCGTTTCACCCTAATAAAGCCTTGGGAGGGTCGCCGCTTGTGGCGGGGTGGGTTCAGAAAGCCGCACCCATGCTTACCGCCGCCTCCCGCCCCGTCGCGCTCCGCTGCGAGTACCGCGCCGACCCGCTCGGCATTGACACCCCCGCCCCGCGCCTGTTCTGGGCGATGCTCTCGGGCCGGCGCGGGGCGCACCAGAGTGCCTACCAGATCCAGGTCGCGAGCGGCCCCGCCCTTCTCGATGCCGAGCGCCCCGACTTATGGGACAGCGGCAGGGTCACGTCGGCACAATCGGTGCATATCCACTATGCGGGTGAACCCCTGTCGTCCGGTCGGCGCGTAGGCTGGCGCGTCCGCGTCTGGGACGAACACGGCGCCCCTTCCGAGTGGAGCGAAACGGCGTTGTGGCAGATGGGCCTGCTGTCGCCCGCCGACTGGCGGGCGCACTGGATCAGCCGGCCCCCCGACCAGCATTTCCTAGATCTCGCGCCCTCTCCCTTTCTGCGCCGCGAGTTCCGGGCCGGCGGGCTGGTCACGCGGGCCACGATCACGGCGACGGCGCGCGGCGTCTACATCCTGTCCCTGAACGGCAAACGGGTGGGGGACGCCCACCTCGCCCCCGGCTGGACCGACTACCGCAAGCGTCTCGCGTATCAGACTTACGATGTCACAGCTCTCGTCAAGGAGGGCGCAAACGTCTGGGGCGCCGTCCTGGGGGACGGCTGGTACGCAGGCTTCATCGGCTTCGAGAACAAGCGCGCCAATTACGGCATTCGGCTCGGGCTTTTGGCCCAGCTCTCTTTGGAGTACGCCGACGGCACGACCGAGACCGTCGGCACCGACGAGCAGTGGCGCGGCGCGACCGGCCCGGTCCTGTTTTCGGACATGCTGATGGGTGAAACCCACGACGCCCGGCTCGAAACGCCCGGCTGGGATACGTCCAGCTTCGACGCGGCGGCCTGGTCGGGGGTGCATGTCGAGGCGATCCCGGCCGAGGTCGCCTTAGTCGCCCAAATGGACCCGCCGATTCGGGTGACCGAGGAGCTGCCTGCCCAGTCAGTGACGCAGCCAACGCCGGGGTCGTGGCTCTTTGATCTGGGCCAGAACATGGTCGGCTGGGCGCGGCTCAAAGTCCAGGGTCCGGCGGGGACCATCGTCCGGCTGCGCTTCGGCGAGATCCTGAACCCCGATGGGACACTCTACACGATCAATCTGCGCGGGGCGAAGGCGACCGACACTTACATCTTGAACGGGGACGGGGCCGAGACCTGGGAGCCGCGCTTCACCTTCCACGGCTTCCGCTACGTCGAGCTGACCGGATACCCCGGCACGCCGGGTTTGGAGGCCGTGACGGGCTGCGTCCTGCACTCCGACATTCCAAAGACCGGCGCATTCGAGTGCGACAGTGCGCTCGTCAACCAGCTCGTCCAGAACATAGACTGGGGCCAGCGCGGCAATTTTCTGAGTATCCCGACCGACTGCCCGCAGCGCGACGAGCGCCTGGGCTGGATGGGGGACGCCCAGATCTTCGCGCGCACAGCGGCGGGGAACCGGGACGTGGCCGCGTTTCTTAGCAAGTGGATGGACGACGTTTCCGATGCCCAGTCGCCCGACGGTGGCTTCCCGGACGTCGCCCCGCGCCTGGTGGACCTCGCCGACGGTGCCCCCGCCTGGGGCGATGCGGGCGTCATTGTGCCATGGACACTCTACCAGGTCTACGGCGATGTTCGGCTTCTGGAGACGCACTACGCGGCCATGGCGCGCTGGATGGAGTATCTCCAAAGCGTCAACCCCGACGGCCTGTGGACCCGGCGCCGCT
Source organism: Armatimonadota bacterium (assembly GCA_031421335.1). Classification (GTDB taxonomy): domain Bacteria; phylum Armatimonadota; class Armatimonadia; order Armatimonadales; family Capsulimonadaceae; genus JANXMY01. Next base: position 254 of record JANOOM010000708.1, on the reverse strand, counting down.
CCAACGACTTCGGCGACTGGCTTTCCATCGCCGCCGACACGGACAAGGATCTGCTGGCGACCGCCTACTTCGCCCACGACGCTTTTCTCATGGCCCGCATCGCTTCCGTGCTGGGGCGCACCGAAGATGCCGCGGGGTATGATGCCTTGTTCGGGGAGATCAAGGCCGCCTTCAACCGAGCCTTCGTCGGCGAGGGCGCGAAACTCAAGGGGGACACCCAGACCGCCTACGTTCTGGCCCTGCGCTTCGGCCTG
>JANOOM010000707.1:0-3634 GCA_031421335.1 Armatimonadota bacterium | reverse complement strand
CCGCCCTGGACACGCACCTGCTGCCAGAGCCAGCTTGTGGAAAGGAAGCGGGTGATAACGGCCGTCGAGCCGCTTTCGGCCAGGCCGAGCGCGTAGAGGTCAGCAGCCTTGCCGACGGAGCCGACCTGGGATGGGACGGTCCACGCCTCACTTCCGCCGCCCATCGCCGACCAATCCCACAAAGCGCGCTCGGCGGGAGTGGAAGGTAGGGAAGAAAGGAAGTCGCGCACGACTGGCCCGGCCGACGCCCAGTTGGCGCCGTCAAGCGTCACGTTGCAGACCATGCCGTCGCGGCTGACTAGATGCGCCTGCACCTGGCGCAGCGCATCGCGCACGGTGGGCCATTCGGTGTCTATCTTACCGACGAGGTCGCGCAGGAAGAACAGCGACTCCAGGCCGCGCAGGTGCTCCTCGGCCCAGCCGGCTTCGCTGAGGGGCGCTTGCAGGCGGGTCAGGACGAACCCGGCATCGGCGGAGGCCAGGGCGGCCTCCATGCGGGCTTTCTCCTCGACGGCGATCTGCCGGAAGCGCTCGCGGTCGTCCCAGCGGGCCGACGTCAGGACGTCGCGCAGGATGCCCAGAAGCTCGCCGGTGCGGGCGGCCAGCACCTTGCCGCGCAGGAACAGCCAGGCGGTGGCCCCAGTCCCGCCGCGCACGTCGGCGGTGAACATCTCAGGGCGGATGCCACCGGTGACGCGCCCGACGCGCTGGGTCAAGCGGACGTAGTCCTCACGGGCGGTGCCGAGCTGGAGGATGGCACGCCCGAAAAGCGTGGCGTAGGGCAACAGGTCCGAGGGCAGCCGGTGTAGGTCCAGGCCGAGGTCGAGATAGGCGATGCCGCTGGTGTCCAGGTCGTGCGTGACGATCCGGGCACCGCCTTCGGTCTCGATGCTGATGGGTATGGGCGTATTCTTCAGGGGCAGGTCGGCGCGGCCAAGCATCGGCAGGGTCGCCACGATCTCGGGTGCGTCGGGCGTCTCCTGGCGCTCCTTCAAAGCTCTCGTGCGCCCGATGACTTCTTCGATCTTTTCCGGCGTGAATTCGGCGCGGGCAGCGTCCAGCCGAGCTTTCTCGTCGGCCTCGATGGTCTGCATGAGAGCCGGGTCGGGCCGCAATGTGAGTGTCGTCCGGTGCGGATTGTCTACAAAGAGGCTCTGGATCATGCCCTCGAAGAAGGGTCCCGACGAGGCCGCAGTTTTGACTTTCTCCAGGGGCGCGGCGTAGGCCAGCGGCCACCAGGGGTCGCCGCCGTAGGTCCAGGTCGTCAGGGCGGCGAACATCTGGGTCAGACCGCGCGGAGTCCCGCCCGAGTTCATCTCGCGCTTGTCGAACTCGACTGTGTTCAGGGCCGCCTCGATGGCGGCGGGGTCCAGGCCGTCACTTGCCAGCCGGCGCAGGGTGTCCAGCATCAGCGCCTCGATGGCAGGAGCGTCCGTTGCGCGCGTCCCGCGCAGGCCGAGGGAGAAATAGCTCTGGCGCAGGAGGGCGGCCAGTCCCGCCCCGGCGATGTCTTCGCCCAGGCCCGAGTCGGTGAGGGCTTTGCGGAGAGGCGAAGCGGGCGTGCCGATCAAAATGTGGCGCAGGACAGCCAGCGACAGCGCCGTTTCCGGGTCGGTCATCTCAGAAAGCAGCCAGCTCACGCAGACCTGGGCCTTGCGCTCCGCGTCCCCGTCCGCGCTGACAGCGTAGGCGTGAGAAACCGCGGTCGGCTGCGTGAACCGGGCCTGGAGCGGGATGGGGGGCGCGGGCGGCAGCGCGTCAAAAACCTTCAAATAGTCATCAGCCAGGCGCAGGCGTTCCTCGGGGGCATCGTCGCCGCTGAAGAAGAGGCGGGCGTTGGACGGGTGATAGTAGGCACGATGAAAATCTACGAACTGCTCATAAGTCAAGTCGGGGATGTTTTTTGGATCGCCGCCCGAGGATAATCTATAAAGCTGGTCGGGGAACAGGGACGCCTGCGTGTACCGATAAATCAGGGACGACGGCGACGAGTACGCGCCCTTCATCTCGTTGAAGACGACGCCCTTGTAGATCAAAGGGTCGGCGGCATCGTTCAACTCGTAATGCCAGCCCTGCTGCTCAAAGGTCTCGCGTGCCAGGCGCGGGTGAAAAACCGTGTCTAAGTACACGTCTACCAAGTTGTAAAAGTCGCGCTCGTTAACACTCGCCACCGGGTAGCAGGTGCGGTCCGGGTAGGTGAGGGCGTTCAGGAACGTGTTGAGCGACCCCTTGATGAGTTCGACGAAAGGGTCCTTGAGCGGGAACTTGCGCGAGCCGCACAGCACAGAATGTTCCAGGATGTGGGCCACGCCGGTCGAGTCGGCGGGGGGCGTGTTGAAGGTGATGCCGAAGCACTTGTTTTCGTCGCCGCTTTCCAGCGACAGCAGCTCGGCACCGGTCTTGAGGTGCCTGTAGAGCCGCGCCTCGGTGCTGAGTTCCGGGATGGGCTGGTCGCGCACCAGTTCGAAGCCGTGGAGGTTCATGGACGATCTTCTTTCTGTGACAATGAAATCTCTAGGCCCCCAGGCCCGCCCCGCCGCCCACGCCACGCTCGTCGGCTTTAGCCGTGGCGTAGCCGCTCTGGGCGAAGCCGCGCAGGGGGTCGGCGGGGTCCGGCAGGCCCATCTCGGAGCGCACTTTCCACAAGAGGGGCCGGACATCGGTGGCGAAAGCCGCCTTGATGATCTCCTCGGCGGCGACTAGATCTTCCGCCTCACGCGCCTTTGTCAGCGCGGGCCGCGAGACGAGTAAAGCCTTGGCGTAGGCGGTTTGCAGGGCGATCAGGCTCTGGATCATTTCGGCGATCTTGTTTTTCAGCGTGTGGCTCTCGTCTATCATGTAGGCGACATTGCCAGCGAGGCCATCGTCCTCGCCGGCGACAAGCTCGGTGTAAATCAGATAAAGCTCGTAGGGGTTGATCGAGCCGGTCGTCAGGTCGTCGTCGGCGTACTTGCGGTTGTTGAAGTGGAAGCCGCCCAAGCGGCCTTCGTCCAGGAGGAACGCGACGATGTGCTCGATATTCGCGCCGGGCAAATGGTGGCCGAGGTCCACGAGCACCTGGGCGCGCTCGCCCAGGGCCGCACAGAAAGCGTAGGCCATGCCCCAGTCGGCCACGTCGGTGTGGTAAAAGGCCGGCTCGAAGGGCTTGTACTCGATGAGCATCCGCTGGTCGTCTTTGAGGTCGGCGTAGACTTCCGCCAGTCCCTCGGCGAACCAGCGCTTGCGCGCCCGCATGTCGGCTTGGCCAGGAAAGTTGGTGCCGTCGGCGAACCAAAGGGACAGGTTTCGGCTGCCGACAGCGTCCATGATTCCGACGCACTCACGCATGTGGGCGACGGCCTTCTGCCGGACGGATGCACGGGCGCTGCCCAGGCTGCCGTACCGGTAGTCGGAGTCCTGGAAGACGTTTGGGTTGACCGCCCCGACCGAAACCCCGAGTGAGCGCGCGTAGGCGGACAGCTCGGACCAGTCCGCCCCGGCGTCCCAGGGGATGTGGACGGCGACAGCCGGTGCGATGCCCGTGTAGCGATGCGCCTGGGCAGCGTCCTCAAACTTTTCGAACACAGTGCGCGGTGCCCCGGCCATGCGGAAGGCCCCGAAGCGCGTCCCGCTGTCAGCATAGCCCCAGGAGGGC
>JANOOM010000706.1:0-3466 GCA_031421335.1 Armatimonadota bacterium | reverse complement strand
GGCGAGCGAACGGATGATAGCTTGCCCATCGGCGGGCCACGCCATCAGCCAAGCATAAACGGAACCCTTCTTCGTCGTGAAGCGGATGTCTTTGCCGGTATAAGGCGTCTTTGCATGGTCTTGATCAAGATTGCCGCGCTTCATGATTACGCTGCCTTCGCCACAAACATCCCAGGCACTGGAATCGTGAATACCCTCGCTGTTCACGTCCATCCAGTCACCCATGTCTTGCAGCGTCTTCAGGCCACCAGGATCGAGCTCGCCTGACGGTCTGAGCGGAATATTGATGGCGTAGTTGCCATCGCGCGAAACGGCTTCCAGCATCTCGTGAATGACCATGCCGCTTTCATAAAACGTCCCCTTGGAGTAAAACCATTCGCCCAGACCGACCTCAGTTTGCCACGGCTGATCGCGCTTGATGCCGTCCGGAAAGCCCGACTCGAAGTTGACGGCCACGGCACGGGGATCGTCGGCGCCCTTGGTGAAGGCCATCGCTTCGAGTTTGCCACCGTTTTGGAGGATGCTCTTGTTGTAAAGATGGGCGATGACGCGCGACGTGGCGTCAGCGCGCAGGCCGCGACCTGTGCCATACCCGCAGAATGGATAGCTGCCGCCGCCGTCGAAATAGATGAAGTCAGGCGAGAACTGGTCAATCGCGTCAACCACACGCCGCGTCCATTTCGTCGCAAACCAGACAGCAAAATCCCGATGCACGCTCAAATCGCCGTCCGGAATGCCGTGCGACAGCGGATCGCGCATGCGGAACTCGTTCGGATCACCTGTGAAGTTCGTTGGGAAAGCGACATCAGCTTTGAGGTCAATACCGTAGAGGTCTTTCAAATTCAATCCCATTTTCTGCCACCAGGTTTCTTTGCCATCGTAGTTCTGCGCGCCGTCGTAGGGCACGCCTTTGAGCGGGCCGGCGAGATCCGCCAGAAACGCCGGCTGATACCACCACAGCGAATAGTCGCCATGGAACGCAATGCCAAAGCGAAGACCCTCCTTCTTCGCCGCTTTCCGCCAGCTGCCGAGGATATCGCGGTGCGGGCCGATATTCACCGAATTCCACGGCTGGTATTTAGAGTCCCACAGATCAAAATTGTCATGGTGCATTCCCTGACCGATCACATAGCGGGCACCGGCCCGCTTGTAGAGCGCCATGAGTTTGTCCGGATCCCATTTTTCCGCCTTCCAAAGCGGCAGCATGTCCTTGTAACCAGTGACGCTCGGATGCCCTACACGTTCGAGGTGATTGGGGTAAACCCGCGAGTAGGCGCCCCACGCATGACTCGGCATGTAAATCCACTTGGCATACCAATCGCCATCTTCGCCGACCGACTGCGGCCCCCAGTGCAGCCACATCCCGATCTTGGCTTGCCGCCACCAAACGGGACACTTGAAGTTATCGCCGAGAGATTTCCAGTTTGGCGCGCACGGGCCAGCGGCAATCGGCACGTTAATCGGCTCCATGACTGTTGGAGCTTGATCGGTCGCCTCGGCGGCGTGCGGCTTCACCGCCATCGAAGTTTCTGTTTTTGGTGTCATGATTTTGTTCAGACTGACTGGATTTGGCGCTGCGTACAGCGAACCTAAAGGCATGAGCAGTGCGAGCAAAGCAAGTAGTTGTTTCATGGCGTTTTGGTGAGTTGGATGGTGTGCGACTTGTTGTCGGTAATGGGAAGATTATAGGTTAGGCTCCAACTTTGGGTTGCCGCGTCGAAATCGGTCTGCCAAAAATCGTTGCCGTGTACGCTTTGATTAAACTTCAACAGACCAGGCTCCACTTCCTGCCTCTGCTCACTTCCTGCCTTTGTCACCTGTCCCTGCCCGTCACTCCGGCCCTTGGATGCGGCGCTTGGAGTTGCGGCGCTTGGAGTTGCGGGCCGCGTTCTGCAAGGCGGCCTTGATCCCCGCCGCCCCTTCCTGGTAGACGCGCCGCTGCGTCTCGTCCTTGTCCTGGCTGGTCTTCTCCTGGCTGGTCTTCGCCTGGCTCAGTTCGGCAGAAGCCGGAGGCGAAAAACCCTTTTTTCTATTTTCTTCTTCAATACTCTCATTAGGCGGACACTTCTGGCCGGTGGGTCTGGCACTTTTTGTCCGGTGGGTCTGGTCAAAAGTGTCCGGTGGCTGGGGCTGTTTTTGGCCGCTGGAACCCACGGGACACTTTTTGCCGGTGGGCCGCTCTTTGGGGTGGTCAGAATAGCAGACAGCATTCAAGGCGGCGCGCAGGGGCGTGAAGTCGTAAACGCAGTGGGTGTGCTGCCCAAGGTCGTCGAGCGGGTATCCGATCTGGACCAGGCCCTTCGGCTCGATGGCTTCTACCCGCCACCGGATGGTGCGCTCGGACTTGCCGAAAAGCTGAGCCAGCCGTAAAACCAGGGCAAACGCTGTCTTGATTTTCTAGGCCACTTTTTCTAGGCCACTATAGTTTCCTGCCTTTGCCAACTCCAAACACCCGCGCACGCGGGGTGTGACACGTTCCGTTCAGCGCCCTCAAAATCCTTAAGCCCTATCCCTGGACGGCGGCAGGGCCGGCAGGAAAAGCGGGCGGCGAAAAGGAATAGTGTCGGCATGAAACGTTTCATCACCTTCGGTATCCTCGCCATTCTTCTTGCCGTGTTCAATCCGCCGCCTTCCGCCGCGGCTCCCACTCAAACAGCCCCGTCGCCGTTCGGAACGCGCCTCCGGGATCAGGTCGGCGTCAACATCCGCTTCGGCGGCAACCCGCAGCCGGGCGAAATGACGATGCTGGCTCAGGCTGGATTCGGCTTTGTACGCATGGATATGTACTGGAAGGACACCGAGAAGCAGCCCGGCGTCTACAATTTCGCTGCCCTTGACGCCCTGATGGCTCAACTCTACCAGTGCCATATGCGCGCGGTGCTGATTCTGGACTACGCGAATCCGCTCTACGATGGAGGCAAGCCGCCCTGCACTGAAGAGGGCCGCCTGGCTTTCACACGCTGGGCGGTGGCCGCTGCGACCCACTTCCGCGGCCGAGGCGTCCTGTGGGAGATGTGGAACGAGCCGAACGGTAGCTTTTGGCCGCCCCATGGCAACACTGCCCAGTACGTGGCGCTCGCGATGGCGGTCGGCAAGGCCCTGCGCGAGAGTGCGCCGGGAGAGGCCTATATCGGCCCAGCCGGCTGCAACGCCTATGTTGGCTCGCGCAATGTTGGCGTCCCCTTGAGCTTTCTGGAGGACTGCTTCAAAGCAGGCCTGCTGGAATATTGGCAGGGCGTCAGCGTTCACCCATACCGGTACGCCGGCCCTGAGTCCGTGACGGCACAGTATCAGGATCTTGCCTCGCTGATCACTAAGTATGCGCCGCCGGGGAAGTCCGTGCCCATCCTCGCCGGCGAATGGGGCTATTCACTGGGCTTTCCACACCCGGCCAACGCCGACGTCGCCGACAACGGCAGCCACGCCAATACCTCAGACGAGGCAACTCAGGCTGATCTCTTCGACC
>JANOOM010000705.1:0-3185 GCA_031421335.1 Armatimonadota bacterium | reverse complement strand
GCGCCGAGGGGACAGGGGGCCTCAGAGGGCAGGATCGGACAGGGCAGGATCGGACAGGGCAGGATCGGACAGGGCAGGATCGGACAGCGCGCCCCTGCTGTCCCGATGCGGCTCTCTTTGACTGCCCGGCGCGCAGCGCCTTCCAGCGAGTGAATTCATGCACTCGCCCGAACCCGCCCGGCACTCGCCCAGGCTCCCCCGGCCCGGCCCCTCAGCCGCCGTGTAACCTCAGCCGCCGCGTAACATCAGTCACATAATTCTTACACTGCATAAACCATGCCAAACCCGGCAAATATGTGAGGCATGGAAAAAATATTTTTATGGTTCTTCGTCCGCCCTCCGGGATCCCGGATGCCGTGGGCGCATCAGAAAGGCGTTTTCCGGGACACAAAAATGGCGCCCCCTCGCTCCTTCCAGAAAGTTTCTCTCCTATGGGCGTCGAACGAACCTATAGACTGGCCATTACTGGCCCAGCGTCTTGCAGCGTGTGGCGTGTGGCTGCGAGGGGCATGGCAGCGCTCAGGCGATGGCGGCGCTGGAACTGATGATCGGGGAAGAAGCCATCCATCAGGCCATGGACTACTATGTCGCCTGGAAGCCGGAAGCCGAACTTGCCCGCAACGTCCTTTGGCGGCTGCGGCCCTGGTCGGTGATGCAGCGATGCTACGAAATCTACCATTTCAGCGCGGACATTGAGCAGCGCAGGGTCGCGATAGACTTGCTGCGCGTTGTGGCCGACGAACGCGCGCTGGATTGGATCGAGGAGTTCTTGGCTGATCCCAATGACGGTATATAAGGACAGGGCGTTGGCATCTTAGATCAATTTTTATGGGGCGGCAACATGTCTTCAAATGGGGACATGCCAGAAAAAGCGGAAGGACTTCTGGTCAAGGCGGAACGGCACCACAATCCACAGGTTCAAAGCTAGGCGGCCTTCATTCGCGGCTACCTTGAAGGGCGGAAAGCCTCATCCGCTTCTGAGTAGCCGCCACTTCCGCCGGCCACTCGGCGGTGTAATCGCCTTCCAGTCGGCTAAAAGAGGAAACCACCCGCCGCGCCGTGAACTGCGGCGGGCAGGCCTGGGAACACAGGACTACCACAGCCCTATAAAATGCCCGCCGCGACTCTCAATGAGGAGTTCTGCAAAAGGCACAGGTGCAGTCGCGCAGGGGCCACGCTGGCTGAAGCCTCTGTTGGTCCGTGGGGCTGTTTTCATGGCCGCCGGAAACTTTGCCATTTGCCGCTGCCAGGAGGAGCGCTGTCTTCCCCTCCGTGTAGGCAGCAATATTTGTCCCATGAGCGGGCCTTATCTTGCTCAAACGGGATGGGCCATTGCGGGTCATAGGGATGTAGGAAGATCGGCTTACTGAGGTGGTAGGTCATTCTTCCCTCAAGCCCTTACCGGAGCACAAGCCTACCACGACCGCACCAGATGCCCGGCGACGCGGAACGAGAGGGCCAGAATCGTCAGGACCGGGTTGAAGCCGCCGTTCGTGACGTGCAGGGAGCCGTCGGCGATGTACAGGTTATCGTGGCCGTGGACGCGGCCCCACTTGTCCGTCACCGACGTTTGGGGGTCGTCGCCCATGCGGCAGGTCCCCGCCTGGTGCTGGCCGCCGCTCAGGGAGAGACCGTTCGGGTGGCTGCGGACATCATCGGCCCCGCAGGCGCGCGCCCACTCTTCGGCGCGGAGACGCATGTAGTCGAAGGTACGCAGGGTCTCGGGGTGAGTCGTGCCGGACATGCGGGCGACTGGCAGGCCCCAGCGGTCCTTGACGTCCGGGTCCACGGACACGCGGCCGTCGGGGCTTGGGATCTCCTGCACCGGGCCGGTGATCAGCAGCATCCGCGTATAGTGGTGCCGCATCCATTCTTTGTGCTTCAGGCCCCAGCGCGGGATCTCGGCGGGAACACGCGCTTTCAGGAAGTTGATCGGGACGGTGATGAAGTCGTCGGCCAGCATGCCGCCGCCGACGATGCGCTCGCCGTCCGCGCCCACGTTATTGTGGCTCCACTCGATGGTGGCCGTGGTCGCGCCCGGCCCGATGCCGTCCCAGATCGAATCGGACATCCAGCCGACCGCCCCGGCGTAGTAGTGGCCCTGCAAGCTGCGCCCTACCTGGTCATGGCCGTTGCCCAGGCCGTTGGGATGAACCGGCGATTTGGAAAGCAGCAGCAGCCGCGCCGTTTCCACCGCGCCGCCCGAGACGACGACGACCTCTGAGGTCGCCGTGACGTGTGTGCCGTCTTTGGTCCAGTAGGAAACGCCGACGACGTGGCCCGCTCCATCGGTGTCAATGCGCTCGGCCATGGCTTCGGTTTCCAGAGTACAGTTGCCGGTCGCTTGGGCGCGCGGGATCATCGTGTTCTGAGTGCCGTTCTTGGCGTCGGTCGGGCAGGCGAAGCCGACGCATTGCTGGCAGTGGACGCAGGCGTCCCGGCCCAGGTTGGGGACGCTGTTGATCAAGAGCGGCACGCGCTCCGTGCCCCACCCCAGCGCCTTCGCGCCCGACAGCAGGGCGCGTCCCTGCATGTTCATTGGCAGGGGCGGCATGGGGTAGGGCTTGTGGCGCGGGCGGTCCTTCCCCGCCGTCGCCTCGTCGCCCGAGACACCCATCTCCCATTCGGCCCGCTCATAGTCCGGTGCCAGGTCTTCATAGGAGATCGGCCAGTCGGCGAGGCTACTGCCGGCCGGGACGCCGTATTTGGACGCCATGCGGAAATCGTCCGGCAGGAATCGCCACGCCTGGGAACCGTAAACGCGCGTTCCGCTGCCGACGCAGGCGGCGTTCGCCTGGTAGCTGCCGTCAATGGGGTTGACGACGCTGACCCGTCCCTCGGGCGAGACGGCGACGCGCGGGTTGCCTTCGGGGTCCGGCCCGGCGTTGAACCCGTACTGCGGCAGCCTCTGGTTCCGCAGGTGGTCGCGCCCTACTTCGGCGAACGAGAGCGCCCGGCCCCGCTCCAGCAGGAGGACGCGCTTGCCAGCCTCGGCTAGCAGCCCGGCGGCCACGCCGCCGCCCGCCCCAGCCCCGATGATGATGGCGTCGTAGTTTAGTGTTGTCATGGTTGTCGTTGTCGCCGGCGTATTGCCGGGGAGAAGAAAAAAGGATGTCCATAGGGAGAGGGCTTGTCCTTGCCCTCTTGTCCTGTCTCTTGGCGGGCGGTTGAAACCGCGCCAACAA
>JANOOM010000704.1:0-4641 GCA_031421335.1 Armatimonadota bacterium | reverse complement strand
TAGGCGCCGACGGCGGCCTGTTCCCCAATCGTGTCCCGCAAATCCTCTTCCAGTTCTTCCGCTCCCTCATTGTTTTGGAAGCTACTGAGCCAGCCGACCTCTTGATCGCACTCCTCGGCCCGCCGCCAATCATCGCCTCATAAAATCAAGCAAGGAGACTGCTTGCCTTTAGGCGGCAGAGGAATTGCTTCCTGTCTGCCGAAGGCTCTGCTCCTTGTCCTTTCAGGGTAAAGTAAGCCCTTTCGGGGATAATCAGGATGGTCGTAAGGCACACGCGCAAACGAGCAGGAACGGTCTCAAAACGGCCACCTTCACAAGTTGAGACAGCGGTTGCGGCAACTCAATACGTTTTGCCGCGTAAAGTCTCGAGACGTATCTGTTTTGGCCTTCGGGCCTCTCAGAGGGTCTAATTCCCTTCGGGGAATATGGACACGGGCGAATGTAAGAGCGCCTAAAGTCGCACACGCCTAGCGTGTAGTGGCAAAGCCGCCTCCTTTAGGGGGCGGTTACTTACGTTTGACCTCTGCTTCAGTCTCCCCGCCCGGAACGGCGAAGCTTCGATAGAGCACGTCCTCGCCCGCGCCTCCTAGTCGCTGCGCTCCGTAGCGGAGTAAAAGGCGGGGGCTTGCTTTTCTAAAGTCCAGGGGCTACCCCACTAAAACCTTTAGCCCTGGGCTATGCCCGTGTAGTAGGCTGAGGTCAGTTCTCCACGGCGGCGGGCTGCCCCGTCTCGGCGGACCGGTAGGCGGCCAGGGCGACGGCCAGCGCGCGCAGGCCGTCCTCGCCGGTCGCAAGGTCCGGGACGTCTTCGCCCTGGGCCAGGCGCAGGAAGTCGGCGACCAGGCCCGCGTCCATGCCGCTGCCCCAGTGGGACCAGCTTACGCGGCCCGCCCGGTCGTCGTAGTGGGTCAGGTTCTGGGCGACCAGGTCCAAGTCCAGGATGCCGCCTGTCCCGACGACCTGTATCGTCACGTCCCCCCAGGTCGGGTAGGTTTTCGGCCGCGACCAACTTGTGTCCAGAGTGGCAAAGATGCCGCCGTCATATTTGATCGTCAGGAAGCCGGTGTCGTCCCATCCCTGATGATAAAACCCGCTGCCGATCTCCGCCTGGACTTCGACCGCTTCCCGCCCCAGCAGGACGCGGTTCAGGTCGGCGACATGTACGGTATGGTCAATGACCGCCCCGCCGCCGGAAAGCGCCCGGTCAACGAACCAGCCGCCGGGCATGCTGCCGCGATTGGTGCCACGGATCGCCAGAACGTCCCCGATGGTCCCGGCCTGCACGCGCGCCCGGAGGCGCTGGAACGGGGGCGCGTAGCGGCAGGGGAAGGCGGTCGCCAGGCGGACATCGTTGTCCGCGCAAAGCGTGACCATCGCCCGCGCGTCTTCCAGCGTGGTCGCCAGCGGCTTCTCGCAGAGGATGGTTTTCACACCCGCCGCGACTGCCTTCTCGACAAGCGGCCGGTGATGGATGTTCTCGCTGGTGACGACCACGCCGTTCAGCCCCTGGCCCAGCAGGGCCGCCTCCGAGTCGAAAAAGGCCGTCCCGAAGTGCGCCGCCATTTCGCGGCCCCGCGCCGCGTCGGGGTCGGCGATGCCGATGAGCGTCACATCAGCGTGGGCGGCCAGCGCTGCTGCATAAGACGCGGCGTGCATGTGGGCGAACGAGAGGATGCCGATTTTGAGTGTCTTGTCAGTGGTCATGCGAGTGTGACCGCCCTTCCCGTCTCGATGGACTCCAATGCGGCCAGCGCGATCCGGGCCGCCTCGCGGGCGTCGTAAACAGTCACCGGCGGCTGGGTGCCGCCGTCAAGCGCCCCGATGAACGCTTTGAGCTCCAGGAAGTAGGGATTGTCTTCCGCCGCCAGCGGGCTTTCCGGCACGGCCACGCCGCCGCCCCCGCCGCCCGGCATCGTGTGCGGCGAGAACGTCAGGGGCGCGGTCCGGGCACTGTCGTGCTCGATCAGGCCGGCGTCCCCGGCGATCTCCAAAGTGGTGCGGAAGCCGCTCGGGTGTGCCCACGACCCGGTGACGTGCGAGACGACCCCGGACTCGTGCCGCAGGGTGACGAGGGCATAATCCCGCTTGCCGGCGTGTTCCGGCCGACCGTACAGCCCCTGGGCGAAAACCCGCGTGACCGGACCGAAGGTCCAGCGCAGCCAGTCGAAGTCATGGACGATCATGTCCAGCACGACCCCGCCGCTTTGGGACGAGTCGCCGTACCAGGTCGTCCCGCCCGACGGCATCCCGGCCAATCGGGCGGTGCGGACGGCGGCGGGCGTTCCCACCCCGCCCGCGTCCACCAGCGCCTTGGCGGCGGTGTACTCGGGGAAGAAGCGCAGGACGTGGCCCGCCATCAGCGGCACGTTGGCCCGCTCGACGGCGGCGACGATGGCGTCACAGTCGGCGAGCGTGCGCGCCAGCGGCTTTTCCACGAAGACCGCCTTGCCGGCCGCCGCCGCCCGCTCCACATACTCCCGGTGGATCGGGGTGGGGACGCACACGTCCACGATGTCCGGGCGGGTCTGCCGCAGCAGGGCATCGAACTCGTCCTGCCCGAAGGCGGGGCAGCCCGCCGCCCCGGCGACCCGGCCCGCTTCTTCCCGGCTGTCGGCGAGCACGCCGACAACTTCGACGTTCGGCACGGCGGCCCACTGCCGCCCGTGCTCCCCGCCCATCGTCCCGGCCCCGATGAGTGCGACTCGGTATGTCATGGCTGATTGGTCCTCATGTGAGGATTATAGAGCACCGCCGGGCGGATTGTCAACCGCGCGGCATCAGCAGGTGCTCGACGACCGGCCCCAGGGCCAGGGCGGGCAGGAAGCTCAGGCCGACGACGATGATGGCCGTGCCGATGATCAAAGAGGCGAACTGCAAGGTGTCCGTCGGCAGTGTGCCGGTCGTCGGCGCGCGGCGGCCCTGCCGCGCGAACAGGCCCGCCAGGGCCAGGGCGGGGATCGCCAGGGCGAAGCGCCCGGCCATCATGGCGACCGCCATGGTCGTGTTATAAAACGGTGTGTTCCCGTTCAGTCCCGCGAAGGTCTGTCCGTTGTTGGCGAAGCAGCTCGTGTAGGCATAGAAGACCTCGGTGAAGCCGTGCGGGCCGTCGCTGCTCGGACCCGCCAGCCCGGCCTTCGTCGTCAGGGCCAGCCCGGCCTTCGTCGTCAGGGCCAGTGCGGTCAACAGCAGGATGGCGAACGGGGCGGCGATCGTGTAGAGCGTGATCAGCTTCACCTCGCGCGGCCCGAGCTGTTTGCCCAGGTACTCGGGCGTCCGGCCCACCATCAGGCCGGCGATGAACAGGCCGACGAGGGCGACCATGAGGATCGAGTACAGCCTCGTCCCCAGGCCACCGAAGACCATCTCGCCCAGCAGCATGTTGACCAGCGGGACCATGCCGCTCAGAGGCATGAAGCTGTCCTGGGAGGAGTTCGTCGAGCCAGTCGCGCCGTTCGAGGTGACGACCGCCGTCAGCACGGACGCTCCGATGCCGAACCGTGCTTCTTTTCCTTCCATGTTGCCGCCCGGCGCGAGCGCCGCCCGGGCAGCGGCGCGGTTCCCGGTCTGCTCGGGCGCGGCGCAGAAGGCCAAGCCGGCGACGAACATGACCGTCATCACCCAGAACAGCACCCAGCCCTGCCGGGGGCGGCCGACCATGCGCCCGAAGGTGTGGGTGAGGGCGGCGGGCAGGGCGGCGATCGCCAGCATCTCCAGGAAATTCGTCAAGGCCGTCGGGTTCTCAAACGGGTGCGCGCCGTTGACGTTGAAGAAGCCGCCGCCGTTCGTCCCCAAGTTTTTGATCAACTCCAAGGCGGCCACCGGCCCCTGCGCGATTGTCTGGGCGTTCCCCTCCAGGCCGGTCGCCGCCGTGTAGTGGTGGAAGTTCATCGGGACGCCCTGCTAGACTAGTGCTCAGTTAAGCTAATCCTGCTAATCGCTGAGATGCCGCGCTCACCCTGAAATAGCTGTTTTAGAAGAAGGCCAAGATTAGCAGATTTAACTTAACTGAGCACTAGGGGCTGCGTGAATGTCAGTGGCTAAAGGCTACTTCTTGCCCTTCTTCTTGTCTTTCTTCTTGTCGTCTTTCTTGTCGTCTTTCTTCTTGCTCATCGCCTTTGTCCTCCTTTCCTTGAGAGTGTGTGCCCTCCCTATTTCTTCGCCGGGGCGGGCGGTATGGGCGCGGCCTTGTCCAGCGCCACGTTCAAATTCAGGACGTTCACGACAGGCTCGCCGAGGAAGCCAAGGGAGCGGCCCCGCGTGTTCTGTTTGACCAGGCCGCGCACGGTATCTCCTGTGGTGTTGCGGGCCTTGGCAACGCGGTCAACCTGGAGTTCGGCGTTAGCCGGGCTGATGTGCGGGTCCAAGCCCGATGCGGACCGGGTGACGGCGTCCACGGGAACCAGCGTGTTGCTCGCCAAGCCGTTGTCCTTGCGGTAGGCCGCCGCCAGGTCTTTGACGCCGTCGAAGTTGGTCGGGTCATCCTTGCCGTTTGCCAGCTTCTTGTGGATGCCGTTGATCAGCTTATCGCTGGTCGGGCCGAGGTTGGTGCCGCTGCTTTGAGTCGGGTCGTAGCCGTTGCCCGCCGCCGAGGGGCGGGGGTGGAAGTACTCGGGCTTGGTGAAGCCCTGCGCCAGCAGCTCG
>JANOOM010000703.1:0-5287 GCA_031421335.1 Armatimonadota bacterium | reverse complement strand
TAGGCGCCGACGGCGGCCTGTTCCCCAATCGTGTCCCGCAAATCCTCTTCCAGTTCTTCCGCTCCCTCATTGTTTTGGAAGCTACTGAGCCAGCCGACCTCTTGATCGCACTCCTCGGCCCGCCGCCAATCATCGCCTCATGCTATTACCTGCTACTCAGGGGCCGATGATGGTGAAGGGCTTTTTGCCGTGCAAACGGTAGACGGAGAAGTCGTGCCGGTCCACGGTGAAGATGCGGTCGAGCGACAAGCGCTCGGCCAGGGCGACCAGCGAGGCATCGGCGAAGTCCATCGGGCGGTCATTGTATTTGCCCATCATCTCCGATATGCGGACGAGTTCGGCGGGGGAGGGGTGTTCCACGAGAAGGTCGCCGCGCAGTATCATCCATGATCTCCCCAAAGATCTCCTCGGAGCGTGCGGCAAGATCACACGGACCTTCCCCGACGCCGATGATGTCATCGTAGCGACTGGTCTTTATGGGTTCCATCTCCCGCTCACAGTATTCCGCCAGAGCAAGGCGGTGGACTTCAGAAAGGGTCAGTCCTTTGATGGCCGCCACTTGGCGGACTTTGTTTGCCACTTCCGGGTCTAGGCGAACGCTGCCCATGGTGCTTCATCCTTCTTTACGCCCATTGTACCGCATTGGGACACATTGTAGTACGCCGGCCTCGCATCACGCCGCCTGCTGCTGGCGGAGGGGGATGACACGCGCCAGAGGGTCCTGCCGGCGGCACTGGGCTTCAATCATGTCGTGCCGGTTCTGCAAGTTCAGCCAGAACCGGGGCGACAGTTCCAGATATTTGCCAAGCAGGAGGGAGAACGGCGGCGTGATGTTGCGCCCGCCGCGCAGCAGCTCCGAGACGTGAGTCGGGGTCAGGCCGGTTCCCTTGGCGACCTTATAAGCCGTGAGGCCGAGCGGTTCCATATAGTCCTCACGCAGCATCAGACCGGGGTGAGTGTTTTCGAGCAGCTTCTCGGCGGGTTCCATGGTTGCCCTCAGTGTGCGTTCCGCTGGTCAGTGGGTTTCGGCCCCCGACCCTGCCCTGAACGGCAGGGCTTTAGGATTGCAAGCCCCCGCCTTCGCGGGCGAAGAGCAAAGCGGGCGAAGAGCAAAGCAAGCCCAAGTCAAGAGGGCGCGATGAATCGCGCCCCTACACCGTTGCTCCGTAGGGGCGGGGGGACCCCGCCCTTCTGTCACCTCACCCGCCCGCCTCAGCACTGCGTCAGCACTGCGTCAGCACCGTGTCGTGCCGCTCGCTTTCCACCGCCTGCAGGTAGTCGGTCGTGTAGTGCAGGCCACGCGACTCCTTGCGCTTGCGGGCGCAGGCGATGATCAGGCCGGACACCTCGATCATGTTCCGCAGTTCCAGCACGTCGTCGGCCAGGATGCAGCTGTCGAACAGCGGTTGGGCCTCGGCCCGCAGGGCGTCCACAGCCGTGCGCGCTTTTAGCAGCCGCGCGTCGCTGCGGACAATGCCGACGTACTTCTGCATGACCGCCTGGAGCCGGTTCCGCAGCGCGGCCACTAGGGCGTGGTCTAAAGCGCCGACGCGCCCGCCCTGGCCGGGGAAGGGCGGGACGTCCACGCAGGCGGCGGGCAGGTCCGTCCGGGCTTGGACGTCGTCGGCGGACCGCTTGCCGAACACCAGAGCCTCCAGCAGCGAGTTCGAGGCCAGCCGGTTCGCGCCGTGGACGCCGGTGCAGGCAGCCTCGCCACAGGCGTACAGGCCCTCCAGAGTGGTCCGGCCTTGCAGGTCGGTGACCACGCCCCCGCAGGAATAGTGGGCGGCCGGGACGACCGGTATCCAGTCAGTCGTGATGTCTATGCCGAACGAGAGGCAGCGGGCGTAGATAGTCGGGAAGTGCGACTTGATCGCCTCGGGCGACAGGTGCGTCACGTCAAGATACACACACTCGTCGCCCGTTTTCGCGCTCTGGCTCTTCTTGATCTCGCTGTCAATGGCGCGGGCGACGATGTCGCGCGGGGCCAGGTCCTTGCGCTCGGCGTCATACTCGGCCATGAAGGCGGTGCCGTCGCGGCGGCGCAGGATACCGCCCTCGCCGCGCACGGCTTCCGAAATCAGGAAGCTCTTGGCGTCTGGGTGATAGAGAGAAGTGGGGTGGAACTGGATAAACTCCATGTCAGCGACCTCGGCCCCCGCCCGCCAGGCCATCGCCACGCCGTCGCCGGTCGCGATGGGCGGGTTGGTCGTGAACTGGTACACCTGCCCCGCCCCGCCGGTCGCGAGCAGGGTCGCAGGCGCGACATACGCCTCCACGGTCCCCGTCGCCTCATCCAAGACGTAGGCGCCGCAGCAGTGGCCGTCCTGCATGATTAAATCAATGGCGTAGTGGTGCTCCAAGACCGTGATGCTCGGGTGCGACCGCGCGGCCTCGACCAAGGTCCGCTCGACCTCCTTGCCGGTCAGGTCTGCGGTGTGGATGATGCGCCGCCGCGAGTGCCCGCCCTCGCGCCCGAGCGACAGCTCGCCGCCTGGCTCGCGGTTGAACTCGGCCCCGAAGTCCATCAGCTCGCGGATCTGCCCTGGCCCCTCGGTCACCAGCACGCGCACCGCGTCTTCGTGGCACAGGCCCGCACCAGCGATCAAAGTGTCCTGGACATGCAGCTCGACATCGTCGTCGGCCCCCATGACACCCGCGATGCCGCCCTGCGCCCAGTTGGTGTTGCTGTCGGTGCGGTCCTTCTTTGTGATCAGGGCGACGCGGCCCTTTTCGCACACCCGCAGCGCGAAGGACAGCCCGGCGCTGCCGCTCCCCAAGACGAGAAAATCATACGTTTGCATCGTTGCGTCCATTTTCTAAAGCCCACCAGTTAGGAAGAAGGGGCGCCAAGAGGCTCCTGTCCCTTATAACACCGACGCGGGCGAAAAGTTGCCGCGAGGGGATGAGGGGCAGGTTCGGGCGCGTCCCAGACGAGTGAATAAAATTCACTCGCTACGCTCAGATTTGTCCAAGGGACAAGTTGAGTGGGCTTGCAGGAACAAGCCGCCGTCGGCTACTCAGGGGCGCCTCAGGGGCACCTCCCTGGCTTTTCTTCTGTCCCCTGGACAGGTCCGACGCGGAGCGAGTATGACCGGGCATTGAAATGCCCGTCTCGGAGGCTTCGCCGCGCCCCGCTCCCTTCGCCGCGCCCCGCTCCCGTGGCCAGGGCCTTGTATTCGGTGTCCAGTATGACCGGGCATTGAAATGCCCGTCTCGGAGGCTTCGCCGACCGTCCAGGGGACGGGGCATGATGGTCTTTCGTCCCCTGGACGATCAGCCGCAGGCTTCCAAGACGGGTAATTCATTGCCCGGCTTCATTGCCCGGCTTCATTGCCCGGCTTCATTGCCCGGCTTCATTGCCCGGCTTCATCGCCCGGCTTCATTGTCCCCTAGCAGCCGCCCCGCGCCCTGCGCCATCAGGCCCTCGGCCAGCGCCTGCCCATGTTCATCCGGCGACCAGTCGCTTGACGCTGAGGACTCTCCCTGGGTCTCGTAGCGCAATATCTGTTTGCCGTCCGGCGAAGCGGCCATCGCTCTTGCAGCCATTTCCCAGCCGTATCCCATTGCCAGCGCGCCGATTGGCGTTTTGCACCCGCCGCCGATTGCCCGCAGGAAGGCCCGCTCGGCGGCGACATTCGCGCTGGAAACGGCGTCGTCCAGCGGCAGCAACAAGTCGCGGACGCGGCGGTCGCCTGACCTCGCTTCAATCGCAAGCGCCCCCTGGCCGGGGTCAGGGGTAAACCATTCGGGGTCTAATATCTCGGAAATGTTGTCCTGCAAGCCCAGCCGATTGAGGCCCGCAACAGCCAGACAGATGGCGTCGTACTGGCCTTCGCGCCACTTGCGGAGGCGGGTGTCTATGTTGCCGCGTATCTCCAGAAGCGTGAGGTCGGGGCGGCGGGAGAGCAGTAATGCGCGACGGCGGACGCTGCCCGTCCCGACCCGCGCGCCCAAAGGCAGGGCGTCCAGCGTGGAGCCGACGAGGGCGTCGCGCGGGTCCTCGCGCGGCGGGACGGCGGCGATGACCAAGCCGCTGGGGAGGGTGTGTTCCAGGTCCTTCATCGAGTGGACGGCGAGGTCTATCTCGCCGGCCAGCAGGGCGGTTTCGAGTTCTTTGGCGAAGATGCCCTTCTCGGCGAACGACGACAGGGGCACGTTCGCGGCCTGGGAGGCGTCCCCGCGCGTCCCGATGACGCGAGCCTCGATTTCGAGGCCCGCGTGGGCGGCACGCAGGGCGTCGGCGACCCAGTGGGCCTGGGCGAGCGCGAGCTTGGAGCCGCGCGTTCCGATGATAAGGCGGTCAGACATGGAGACCTCTCCCCGCCGCAAGCGGCGCCCCTCCCCTGTCAAGGGAGGGTTCAGAAGTAGGGCACAGGGCCATTCTGTCCGCACCCTTCCCTAACAGGGAGTCGGGTGCAGTTGCGCCAGGGTCGGCGCTCGCGCCGGGGGTAGGTTCACCCACGCCGCGCTCCCAGACACTTCCACCCCAGCGGCACCAGCCCCGCCGCCAGAAATGCCTTCACCAAGTCGCCCGGCAGGAACGGCAGGACGCCCAGCGGAAGGGCGCGCGCCGCGCCGACGAAATGCGCCAGCCACCCCGCGCCCCCGAGGAACACGACCAAGGACCCAAGCAGCATGGCGGCCAGCATCGTCAAAGGCCGCCGGTCCCAGCCGCGGGCGGCCAGCCACCCGACAAGAGCGGCGGCGAAGGGGTAGGAAAGCAAATAGCCGGCGCTCAGGCCGCAGATGACCGGAATGCCCGGCAACGTGCCGGGCGACCAGGCGCTATGGCCCTCGGCGAAGACCGGCAGGCCCGCCAGGCCCTCCGCCAGATACAGCACCCTCGCCGCCGCCCCCACCCGCGGCCCGAGCAGAGCGCCGGTCAGCAGCACCGCAAACGTCTGCATGGTCAAGGGAACGAGCGGCAGGTGGATCGTCACCTGCGCGGACAGGGCGGTCAGGAGGCTGAAAGCGAGGGCCAAGGCGGCGCCGCGCCCCCAGGCCGCCACGCCCGCCCCGGCCCGGCCTGGCCAGACCGCCTGGGCCATCGTGATGCTAGTCAAAGAAGTGTCCTCCCGAGTAGAAAAAGTGTGAGAAAAGAGTGAGAATGGCGCTATTATACCCGGCGGCAGGAGTCGGGCGATTAAAATCACCGCAACAAAGGCACAAAGTCACCCCACTAAAACCCTCACCTCCGTGGACTCAGAGATGATCCGACTCCTAACCTGCGGAGGCAGGTTTTGTGAGGTTGTTGGCGCGGTTTCAACCGCCCGCTCCGCATCCG
>JANOOM010000702.1:0-3312 GCA_031421335.1 Armatimonadota bacterium | reverse complement strand
GCGGATGGCCAGGCCGTGTTCGCCACCTGCCCGACCACGCTCTGGTAGTCGTTTTGCGTGGCGTCTAAATGGTCGTGGATGCCGAACCGAACCGTCAGGTAGGTCAGGCCCATGAACATTATCACGGCCAGGACGCCCATCCAGACCGTCGTGAGCGCGGCGTTCTTGTCGCTTGGCTCTTTAAACAGCGGGGTGGTATTAGAAATGGCCTCCACGCCCGTCAGGGCGGTACACCCCTGCGAGAAGCCGCGCAGGACAAGGTACAGGCCGACCGTCGCCAGCCCGGTCTTGGAGGCGGCGTAGCTGTCGCCGAGCCGCTGGGCCTCGGTGATGTGCGGGGCGTGGATCGCCAGGCCGATGATCCCCGCAACAACAGTCGCAAGGATCGAGAAGATGAACAAGTAGGCCGGCCCGGCGAACGCCCACCCGGCTTCGCGGACGCCGCGCAGGTTCAGGATCGCCACGATTAAGACGCCCAATATGCACATTAAAACGAGGTGCTCATGCAGGGAAGGCCAGGCCGTGATGATCGCTGCCACGCCCGCCGCCACCGAGGTCGCCACGGTCAAAACGTAGTCCACCAGCAGGGAGGCCGCCGCCACTAGCGAGGGCACGGTGCCAAGGTTGTCGCGCGAGACGGGGTACGCGCCGCCGCCACCGGGGTAGGCGAAGATGACCTGCCGGTAGGAAAGCACGACGACGATCAGCAGCGCGCAGATGCCGAACCCGATGGGCAGGGCGAAGTGCAAGTTCCCGGTCAGGATGGCCGACCCGAGCAGGACGGACAGGATGGCCTCGGTCGCGTAGGCGTTGGACGAGAGGGCGTCGGAGGAGAAGATCGGCAGGGCCAAAAAGACGGGCAGCTTCTGGTGGCCTGCGCCCGAGGTGGGCAGCGCGCGCCCGAAGATGATGCGCCGCAGCCGCCCCAGTGCGCTGTCGTATTTGTGAGGCGGGGGGAGCGTGGTCGGGACCGCCATCGCCGCCGTCTTCGCCTCCGCCGGCTGCTGAGGCTTGCCGCCCGTCGGCGGCGTGGTAGTAGAAGTTGCCATGGGAGATCTTTCGTCGCGAATAGTCTTTCGCCATTGTACCCTGCCACTGCTGCTGCAAGTCAACGAGTGTGCTATAATAGGGGTAACGCAATACTCGCAATCTGTCCCCGGAAGTACCCCCATGAACAAGGCCCTTTTTCCCCTCGCCGCCCTGCTGCTGTCCTTGGCCGGCGCGGCACACGCGCAGGCGCCCGCCGCGCCGCCCGCGCTGTTCCCGTTCGTCCTGCCCTGGGACGACGCCGCGCCCGGCACGGCGACCGACGTTTCTTTCCTGAATGCCCGCCCCGCCGGCGTCAACGGCTACATCATGGCGCGGGGCGGCCACTTCGTCGAAAGCAAGACGGGGAAGCGCGTGCGGTTCCTCGGCACCAACTTTGCCGCCAAATCCGCCTTCCCCTCCCACGCCGACGCCGTCCGGGTGGCCGCACGCATCGCCAAGCTCGGTATCAATCTGGTCCGCCTGCACCACATGGACAACGATAGCTGGGGGACGGGGACGACGCTCTGGGATGCGCGCTTCAAAGACCACCAGCACATTGACCCCGCCCAACTCGACCGGCTGGACTTTCTGGTCGCCCAGCTCAAGAAGAACGGCGTTTATGCGAACATCAACCTGCACGTCTCGCGCTCGTTCACCGAGGCGGACGGGTTCCCCGCGAGCGTTGACACGATCCCCGACTTCGACAAGCGCGTGGACGAGTTCGACCGACGCATGATTTCACTCCAGAAAGACTACGCCCGCGCCCTGCTCACCCACGTCAACCCCTACACGCATTTGTCGTATGCCAAAGACCCCGCCGTCGCCGTGGTGGAGATCAACAATGAGAACTCCCTGGTCAGCAACTGGGGGCCGCCCGGGGAGGGCCTGGGTACATTGCCGGAGCCGTTCCGGGGCGAGCTGGTCGGCTTCTGGAACGACTGGCTGACCAAGAAGTACCACACGGACGCCGCTGTCCAGGCCGCGTGGACGGCGGGCCTGACGCCGACGGGGCCTCCCCTCATGCCTCCCGTCCCAAAGTGGTCAAGCGAACACCAGGGGGTCTCCCAGGCCGAGATGACGCTGGTCGGCACCCTTCCTGCCCGCAGCGGGTACTTCCCGGATGTCCGCGCCGATGTCACCCAGACCGACGGCACGGACTGGCACGTCCAGACGCATCAGGTCGGCCTGGACCTGACCGACGGCACCACTTACACCGTCACCTTCCGAGCCAAAGCGGACAAAGCCCGCACCATGCCTCTGGGCGCGAGTCTCGACCAGGCCGATTGGCACAACGTCGGCCTGACGGCAAACACCGCGCTAACGACAGACTGGAAGTCCTTCCACTATGTTTTCACCGCCCACGACACCGTTCCCAATCACGCCCGGCTCGCCTTCACGCTGGGTGGGCAGACCGGAACCGTCTGGATCTCCGATCTGCAAATTCACCCCGGCGCCGAGGGCGCAGGGCTGGCACCCGGCCAGTCTCTTTTGACCAAGACCGTGGACATCCCCATAATTTCCCCCAAAGCGCAGCACGACGACTGGGTCGTCTTCCTCGCCGACACCGAGCGCAGCTATGCCGAAGAGATGCGCCTTTACCTCAAGCGCGAACTGCACGTTAACGCGAACGTCCTTTGCTCCCAAATGGGCTACGGCGGCCTGACCAGCCTGACTCGCGAGGCGGACATGGACTTCGCCGATAGCCACGCCTACTGGCAGCACCCATCGTTCCCGCACAAGGCTTGGGACGCCAACGACTGGAACATGCCCAACACGGCCATGGTGTCCGACCTCGCCGGCGGCAAGGGCGGCACGCTGCGGGACCTTGCCGAGTACCGCGTGGCGGGGAAGCCCTACAGCGTTTCGGAATACAACCACCCTGCGCCCAACGACTTCCGGGCCGAGACCCTGCCCGAACTCGCCACCTTCGCCGCCTTCCAGGATTGGGACATGATCTATTTGTTCGACTACGGCACTTACGGTAATGGTGTGCAGAACGACAAGATCAACGGCTACTTCGGCATCACGAGTGACCCGGCCAAGACCCTCTTCCTGCCTGCCGCTGCGATGATCTTCCGGGCGGGCGAGATGCCTCCTGCCTCGCAGTCCGCCGTGGCGACTGTGCCGCCGGGCCGGCTGGTCTCGCTGCAATCGGCGGGCAGTGTTTGGAGCGCGGGGGCGAGCAGCGAGGCCCCGCCGTCTCCGCTCTCGCACCGCCTGGGCCTGGCCCTGGGCAGGCCGGGTCTGAACGAAGTTTCCCTGCGGCGGGCGCGGCAGGAAGCG
>JANOOM010000701.1:0-1636 GCA_031421335.1 Armatimonadota bacterium | reverse complement strand
GCCCGCCCCGCCGCGTCCGTCGCCGCCCTCCTGCTGGCGGCCGTACTGCTCGGGACTGTGCTCGTGACGCTGGCTATACATGGCCCCCGCCGGACGCCCGCCCCCGCCCCCACCGTCGGCGGACCCTGCCGCCCTGACCTCCCCAACGACCGCTGCCGCTGACGCCCGGAACAGGGCGCCCGAAGCGTCGGAAAAATCTTTCCGGGCCGGGCCGCTCGTCCCCAACTTTCCCCGGCCCGCCGAGCGACAGGAGTAGGGTAGGACGCGCAATCATGCCGCGCCCTGCTGAACTCGTCCCGGAAGGGGAAACACATGGCCTCACTTCACCGCTCCCTCCTCGTCTGTGCGCCGCTCGCTCTCGCACTCGCCGGGTCCTGCACGCGCCCCGCCGCCGCCAGCGGCTACCAGGTCACCAACCTGGTTTCCAACACCCCCGGCGTCGCCGCCGCGACCGACCCGAACCTCATCAACCCTTGGGGCATCTCGGCCAGCCCCACCGGGCCGTTCTGGGTCTCCAACAACGGCACCAACACTTCCACGCTCTATAACACCGCTGGCACCCCCCGGACGCTGGTCGTCACGATCCCCACTGCGAACCCCGCGCTTGGCCCCACAGGACAGGTCTTCAACGGCTCCACCGACTTCGGCGGCAAGAACTTCCTGTTCGCCTCTGAGGACGGCACCGTCAGCGGCTGGAAGGGCAGTGTTGACGGCACCAAGGCTGTGGTCGTGGCGAGCGGCGCGGCCCACGGCGCCGACTACACCGGCATCGCCATCGCCAACCATGAGCTGTTCGCCGCCAACGTCGCCGGGGGCGGCCTGGACGTCTTCAACAGCACCTTCGGGTCCGTCGTCACCATTTCCGACTCCAGCGCCAACGGGTCCAACCCCTTCAACGTCCAAAACATCGGCGGCACCCTGTACGTCACCTACTTCGGCAAGGGCGGCGACTTCCTGGACAGCGTCGACCCGAACACCTTCGCCTTCACCCGGCTCGCCACCGGCGGCGCCCTCCACGGGGCCTGGGGCCTCGCCCAAGCCCCCGCGGGCTTCGGCGCCTTCGGCGGAGACCTCCTGGTCGGCAACTTCTTCAACGGCGCCATCAACGCCTACGACAAGACCGGCGCCTTCCAGGGCGCCCTGACCGACACTAACGGCAACGCCATCGTCATCCCCGGACTCTGGGGCCTGACAGTCGGCAACGGCGGGAACGGCGGCTCGGCAAGCTCCGTCTACTTCGCGGCGGGTGGCCCGAACGAGACCAGCGGCCTGTTCGGGCGCCTCGATGCCCCCGCGCCCGCCGTCCCCGAGGCCTCCACCACCGCAAGCTTCGCCCTCCTGCTCGCCCTGGGCCTCGGCGGCCTCGCCGCCACCGCCCGCCGGAAGGCCGCGAAGAGCGCCGCCGAATAGGACGCGGCAGACCGGCAGGGGAGACCGCCCGGCTACTGCTTCCTCACACGCAGTCCCCCTGCCGCCTCCGCGTAGGGGCAGGGCTTGTCCCTGCCCTCTGCTCCCCTTCCCGTCACTCACGCTTTGTGCCGCAAAAATAGTGCTTGACACCCTGCCGGATGTGTGCTAAGATCAGACATGACGCTGAACGTGAGCGTCCTTCGGTCATCGCTTCGCCTCGTCGTCG
>JANOOM010000700.1:0-6794 GCA_031421335.1 Armatimonadota bacterium | reverse complement strand
CAGGACCGCTACCCGACCGCCAAGATCCGCGAGACCTACGCCGGTCCTGCCTTCTTCCGGCCCGGCCCCGGCTCCCCCCTGCCGCCTTTGTCCTCCCCGGACATCAAGTTCGAGCGCGTCATCTACTTCGCGTATAACGCTGGCCGCGTCGTCCGCATGCAGACCACCCTATCCCTGGTCACCAGCACGCCCGGCCTCTTGTCCCTCGGCTCCGCCGGTGGCGGTGGGTATCCGGGCGGCGGCTTCGGCGGGGGCGGCGGGTATCCGGGTGGCGGTGGCTACCCCGGCGGCGGCTTCGGCGGCGGCATCCCCGGCGGCGGCGGCTACCCCGGCGGCGGCTTCAGTGGCGGTGGCGGGTATCCAGGTGGCGGTGGGTATCCGGGTGGCGGCTTTGGTGGTGGCTACCCCGGCGGCGGCTTCGGCGGCGGTGGCGGGTATCCGGGTGGTGGTGGCTACCCCGGTGGCGGCTTCGGCGGCGGCATCCCCGGCGGTGGCTTCGGCGGCGGCCTGGGCAACCCCAATGCCCCCACCAAGCTCGTCTACAGCGAGACAAGCGTCGTCATCTAGGAAGAACCCAAGGCAGAGCGCATGGCACTCAGAATGACCGGCCCCGGCACGGACTCGGACGAAGAACGAAACGAAGAACGGAAGGCCGAGTTGACCGAACACCTGGCTGAGCTGCGGACGCGCCTCATCCGCGCCTGCCTCTACGTCACCTTCGGTATCGTCGCCGTTTACATCTTCAGCAGCCGCATCGAGACCATCTTAATGGCCCCGATCAACCACGTCGTCACCGCCCGCGCGAACTCGGCGGGCCAGCAGCAGCTCCCGCCCTTCGCATTCCATTCCTTCACCGACGGCTTCTTCCTGACCCTCCAGATCGCCACTGTCGGCGGCCTGATCATCGCCCTCCCCTTCGTCATCCTGGAACTTTGGGGCTTCATCGCACCCGCCCTGACTCCCCACGAGAAAAAGGGCATCTACTTCGTCGCCCCCATGTCCGTCGTCCTGTTCCTCATGGGGCTGACCTGCGCCTACCTCATCCTGCCGATGGCCGTCAGGTGGTTCCTCAGCTACATTCCGCCCGGCGCCGTCCTGCTGCAAAACCCGCTGACCTATATCGTCTTCGTGGTCAAGCTCCTGCTCGTCTTCGGACTCCTCTTCGAGCTGCCCGTCGTCCTGATGTTTCTAGGCAAGATCGGCATTATCAACTCCGCCCTGATGATCCGCTACTGGCGCCAGATCTCCGTCGCCCTGTTTACCCTCGCCATGGTCGTCGCTCCCTCCAACGACCCCGGCACCATGCTCGCCCTCGCCATCCCCCTCACCCTGCTCTTCTTCGGCTCCATCGGCCTGGTCAAGATGATCGAGCCGAAGGGGCAGCCCGAGTAGCCCTCTTTATCCGTAAAAATACCGGATTCGCCCTTCCCCCGCCGAATCCTGGTATTTCGCACGGGCCTTCCGCGCCCACTTGGCCCGGATTGTGGATAATAGAGCAGTATAAAGAAACTCGCCGAGGAAAAAGGGGAACGCGCGATGATCGCCTGGGAACGGAACGACCGACAGCAGACACCGATGAGGCCGATGACCTGGGGCCTCGCCTGGCTCGCCTGGGACAGCCTGCTCCTCGCCCTCATCTGCACCGCCGACATGTGCTCGACCCTCTACTGGGTCCACGTCGGGGCCGCCTCGGAGGCCAACCCCTGGATGTCCTTTTGCCTGCACCACGGCGACCTCGCCTTCTGCGCCGCCAAGTTCGCCTCTTTCCTGCCCCTGCTCGCCTTCGCCGCCTACTACCGCGCGCGCCGCCCCCGCCTCATCGCCATCTCCCTACGCGGCACCGCTGTCCTGTATGTGGGCATCTACCTCATGGCCGTCGGCGGGCAGTGGCTGTAGGGCCTAACCCCGGCGCGAGCGCACCCGATTTCCTGTTAGGGAAGGGTGAAGAGGGAAGAGTCAGATCACACGAAAAGGCCCCACCTCTTATCCAGAGGTGGGGCTTTCTGCTCGGTTCTGCTGATCCTGACCCTTCCCTAGCAGGGAGTCGGGTGCGGTTGCGCCAGGATCGGCGCTCGCGCCGGGGTTAGGTCCCTAGATATAATACATCAGCGTTTCGACCGCCTCATTCGCTCGCTCCGGTCCCCCCGCGCTCTCCGCCAGCACCTCAATAGACGTGTTCTCCAGGATGTCCCGGATGGCGTCCCTGACTCGGCGCAGGACGCGCGCCAGTTCCGACGAGTCCGCGCCGTCGTCCGCCCACTTCGGGATGGGCATCAGCAGCCCTTCCAGGTGCCGCAGGGCCTCCGCCATCGAGACCTCCTGCGGCGGGCGGTTCAGTCGGTAGCCCCCGTGCTGCCCCCGCTTGCTCTCCAGAATGCCCGCATGGGACAGCGGCAGCAGCACCTGCTCCAGATATTTCTGGGACGTGTCACAGCGTAAGGCGAGTGCCCCCACTTGCAGGAAGCCGTTGCCCTCGCGCCAGTTGCGGATGAGGTCGCCCAGCACGCGCAGCCCGTATTGGCTTTTTGTTGTGAGTCGCATAGAACAAGCTGCCCCCGCGTTGGGACGCGACGCATCGCGCCCCTTCCTCAGTCGCGGAGTGACTTTTCTCCGTTAATAGGCCGGTCTTTCAAGGCCGGTTCCGAGGCTGATGCCCCCTACGGACACGCCTTCCCACTGCCGCCCACTGCCGCCGGTACCTCGCGCTCGATTGGGGCGCCGATGACAGACCCCCACTCGGTCCAAGACCCATCGTAGTTCTTGGCGTCCTCGTACCCCAGCAGGTTATACAGCGCGAACCAGGTGTGCGAAGACCGCTCCCCGATGCGGCAATAGGTGATGACATCCTTGCCCTCACTCACGCCCTTGCCCGCATAAAAGGTCCGCAACTCGTCCGCCGACTTGAAGGTTCCGTCTTCCTTGACCGCGTTCAGCCATGGCACCGAATAAGCGCCGGGGATGTGCCCGCCACGCTGGGCCGTCTCGCTCATGCCGGGAGGCGCGATCACCTTGCCGCTGAACTCGTCCGGTGAGCGCACGTCAATCAAGGTCAGGTTCGGATCACCCAGTTTCTGAAGGACCTCGTCGCGGTACGCCCGCAGGCCCCAATTCGGCTCCGAAGCGTGGTACTGGGCTGGGGTGGGGGAGGGAACATCGGTGGTCAGGGCGCGGCCCTCCGCCACCCACTTCTTCCGGCCGCCGTTGACCAGCTTCAGCTTGTCCCGGTCGTGTCCGTAGATCAGGAACAACCAGTAGCCGAACGTCGCGAACCAGTTGTTGTTGTCCCCGTAGAGGATCAAGGTGTCGCCGTTCGAGATGCCTGCCTTGCTCAGAAGGCTCTCCCACTGGGCCTTGTCCGGTACGTCGCGCCGCAACGTGTCTTCAAGCTCCGTCTGCCAATTGAAGCCGATCGCGCCCGCGATGTGGCCCTGGGCATAAGCCTCAGTATCCACGTCAATCTCGATCAGCGTGAACCCGCCCGCGCTCAGGTGCTCGGCCACCCAGTCCGTCTCGACAAGCACCTCGGGGTGCGCGTAGCTGCTACTGATGTCGTCTGCCATCGTGTGTGATCTCCTCCGCCTACTTGGGGCTTAGTACGCCTGGACTTCTTCCGCGCCGATGAAGCCGACGCCCACGCCGAACGCCTTCCAGAACGCGATGCTCTCGTCAATCTGTTTCTCGGTCCCGGTCAGCTCCAGCATGATGTAGCCGCCCGTCTGCGGCTCGACCTGTGCCCGCCGGATATCGGCGACGACGCCGAAGTTGCGGATCGCCTGCGCCAGCAGCGGCTGGTCCACGCGCTCTCTGGGGAACGTCAGGTTCAGCCGGACTTTTTGGGGACTGTCGGGGGATGTGTTGATCATCAAGGGGCCTTTGTCCAGATTGTCTAGCGATTTACAGGACAAAGCCGCCCTGTGTCCGCCCAATATACCATTCGGGCGGGGGAAGTGTCAAGACCTCCCCCGCCACTTCAAGAAGCCGAAGTCAATACTTCGGCACGCTCGGGTCCACGTCGTCCGACCAGGCCAGAATGCCGCCGGTCAAGTTATGCAGCTTCCCAAACCCGGCGTCCTTGAAGATTTGCAGGGCTTCGGACGACCGTTTGCCGGACTTGCAGTGGAGTATGATATCGTCCGCCGTGTCGAATTCGTGCAGACGCTCTTTGATCGTTCCCAGCGGCACCAGCTTGGAGCCGGGGATGTGCCCGATCGCATACTCATACGGCTCGCGGACATCAATCAAGGTGAACTTGTCGCCCCGGTCCTGCTTCGCCTTCAGCTCCTTCGCCGTGATCTTCTCGCTGCTGCCGAGTGTCGGGGCGTCGTTGCCGCGCCCGACGCCGCAGAACTCGTCGTAGTCTATCAAGTGCGTGATGGTCGGGCTGACGCCGCAGATGGGGCAGGCCGGGTCCTTCCGCAGCTTCAGTTCCCGGAACGACATCTTCAGGGCGTTGAACAGCATCAAGCGCCCGACCAGCGGCTGGCCCTCACTCAAGATCAGCTTGACCACCTCGATGGCCTGGATGACCCCGATGATGCCGGGCAGAACGCCCAAAACACCGCCCTCGGCGCACGATGGCACCAGGCCGGGTGGGGGAGGCTCCGGGTACAAGCAGCGGTAGCAGGGGCCGTCCTGAGCGTAGAACACGCTCGCCTGACCCTCGAATCGGAAGATGGAGCCGTAGACGTTTGGCTTGCCCAGCAGCACGCAGGCGTCGTTCACCAAATACCGGGTTTGAAAATTGTCTGTCCCATCCGCGATGATGTCATAGTCCTTCAGGATGTCCATCGCGTTCTCCGAGGTCAGCATGACCTCGTGCTTGACGATGTTGACATACGGGTTGATCTCCCGGAGGGTCTGCTCCGCGCTGTCGATCTTCGGCATCCCGATGGAGCTTTCCCGGTGGACGATCTGCCGCTGCAAATTGGTCACGTCCACGGTGTCGAAGTCCACCAGCCCCAAGGTGCCGACGCCCGCCGCCGCCAGATACATAGTCAGCGGGGCGCCCAGGCCGCCCGTGCCGACACACAGCACACGGGCCGCCTTGAGCCGCTTCTGCCCCTCCATCGTTACTTCCGGCATGATCAAGTGCCGCGAGTAGCGCATGACCTCGTCGTTCGACAGCTCCATCAGCTCCGGGTTCTGTTCCAGATGGAACGACGGCGCCCCGCCCGACCCGACCGCGTCCAGGCCCCCCGCGATGCTCGGCACGATGGTCAAGGTGTCGCCATCCTTCACCGGCGTCGCGCCCGCCTGCAAGTACCGGCTGTCCTCGTCATTGACATACACGTTGACGAACGCCCGCAGCCCCCCGTCGTCGTTGAACAGGTGCTTGCGGATATCCGGGTAGTTCTCGGCCAGGTGCTGCAAGGCATGGTCCACGGTCGCGCCGCCGACCTCCACTTCTTCCTTGTTCATCGTGTACCGCTGCATCGGGGTGGGTACGATAATCTTCACGGGCATGGTCTCATCTCCTCAAATCGTCCTTCAAATCTGTTCCACGGCGTCTTCGTCGAAGCCGCTCCGGTCCTCGCGCAGCCGCCAGTTCCGCATCTCGAGCGGGACGCCCTGCCGGACCGATACGATGACGTAACAGTACCCCGGCCAGGCGTGTTCCCGGTCGAACTCTGACGGCACAGCCAATGCGTCCGGGTGCGAGTGATAGAACCCCACCACTCCCAGCCCCTCTGCCCGCGCCGCCCGGTCTGTTTTCACAAGCTCGCCCGGATCGATCTCGAACCGGTTGCGCGGCGAGTCCTCCCGCGTGTTCGCGGCGGGGACGACGCGCGCCACCGTCACCGTCTCCCCCTCGGCCCGGCCCACGAGGAACCCGCAGCACTCGTGCGGATAGTCGCGCGTTCCGTGCGCGCGGACGGCGTCGCCCTGTTCGGCTGTGATGTGTATTGGCATGTCGCGTTCAGCGCTCCGGGGGTGGCGGCCAGACCCCCTCCTCCGCGCCCCTCGGATGGGCGACCGCTGACGGCCCGCCCGCGTCCCAGCGCACCTCGACTCTGCTCGCCAGCAGCCCCAGCCATTCGATGCCGCAGCAGACCCACCCTCCGTGTTCCCGACCCTCGCTGTCGCGCACAACGACGCGGTAGAAGGTCCTGCCGTGCGGGTTCTCCCAGCGGAACGGCCCGAGGTTGACGAGCGGCTCCTTCTTTTCCACCACCTCATAACCGTGTTCATCGGCCCAAGCGTGAATCATCTTGCTGGACCGGCGGGCCTGCCAGAAGACCACGACAAGGCCCGCGCCGGTGAGAAGCACCAAGCCGGCAGCGATGTCAATGAACAGGTCCATGCTAGTGAATGCCCTGCGTCACTGTGCCGCGGCTTCCATCCTGCGTTCAGTCACGCTGGCGGAGAGCTTTACATCCAGGCCCAGGCATTCAAGGAACCGAACCAACTGACCGACAGAGTAGCCCGAAGGAGTCCCCTTGTAAAACCTAGCGATCTCGTCCCCGCTCATGCCGATCTTCTGCGCGGCCCGCTGACGTGACAGGCGTTTGGCCTTGATCGCAATGCGAAGCTCCATCCCGAGGTACGACTTCAGTTGGAGTTCTTCCGCGTCCGGTAAGCCGAGGTCGGCGAAGACGTTCCCGCTCCCCATCTCGATGTCCAGTCCTTGTTCCATGCTCAAAGGCCCCTCGCGTTAGGCTGCCACCGCCTCGCGCGCTTCTTGCTGCACCGGCCCTGCGGCCACCGGCGCGCGCTCGCGGACGGTGGCAGACAGTTCGACGTCACGGCCCAGGCAGTTCAAGTATTGGATCAACTGGTTGACTGAATACTCGGAA
>JANOOM010000699.1:0-5665 GCA_031421335.1 Armatimonadota bacterium | reverse complement strand
CCCGTGTTAACCTTCTGCTCTTAACCTGCGGAGGCAGGTTTTGTGACCTTGTTGGCGCGGTTTCAACCGCCCTCAAGTGAGACCCCAAAAGATGCCCACCCCCATCGCCCGCCTCGAATGGGGCGCTCTCGAAGGCCGCCGCCCTCGAGCCGCCGGCAGCAACGCCCGCCTGGGCGCGCACGGCGACCGTGTGCGCGTCCCACTCCTGCGGATCACCACCCAAAGCGGCGCGTCCGGGTTCAGCGTCTGCCACGCCGGCCCGGAGCGCGCTTCCGTCCTGCTGGGCCGGAGCTTAAGCGACTTGTTCACCGAGTCGGGCGTCGTCCGCGAAGAATGGCTGCCGTTCGAGTTTCCCCTGTGGGACCTTGCCGGGCGTCTCGCGGGCCGGCCCGTCTATGCCCTCGCCGCCGAGGCTGCCGGGCTTCCCGCCCCGACCGACCTGCGCGTGCCGTGCTACGACACGTCGCTCTATTTGGACGACCTGCACCTGGCTTCTGACGACGAAGCCGCCGCCCTGCTCGCCTCCGAAGCCGCCGAGGGCCATGCGCTCGGCCACCGCGCTTTCAAGATCAAGGTCGGGCGCGGGGCGCGCTGGATGCCCCCCGAGGCGGGGACGCGGCGTGACATCGCCGTCATCCGCGCCGTCCGCGCCGCCGCCGGCCCGAACGCGGCCTTGATGCTGGATGCCAACAACGGCTGGAACCTGAACCTGACCAAGTTTGTCCTGGCAGAGACCGCCGACTGCAACATCTACTGGATGGAAGAGCCGTTCTACGAGGATGCCGTTCTGTACCGGGACCTCAAAGACTGGCTCCGGGCCGAGGGCCTGACAACGCTCATCGCCGACGGCGAAGGCGAGGCCTCCCCGTCCCTTCTGCGCTGGGCGAGCGAGGGCCTGATAGACGTGGTCCAATACGATGTCTTCGGCCACGGGCTGACGCGCTGGCTTTCGACCGGCAAGCGATTGGACGAATGGGGCGCGCGTTCCGCCCCGCACCACTACGGCGGGCACCTGGGCAACCACGTCTCCTGCCACCTGGCCCCGGCCCTGCGCGGCTTTTCCTTCGCCGAGTGGGACGAGGCAACCGCGCCCGGCCTGGACACCTCGGGCTACGCTCTAAAAGATGGCGCGGTCTCCGTCCCCGACGCACCCGGCTTTGGCCTGTCGCTCGACCAGGCTGCCTTCACGCGGGCCGTGGCTGACGGCGGCTGGTGCCTTGACTTCCCGGCCTGAACGGCGGAGCTAACGAGGACATGCATGGAACTGAGTAATACAGATCGCCAGGATCTGGAGAGGCTGGAGGAAGGTCTCCGGCGTACCGAAGTGCGCTTCGATCTTCAGCGGATGGACGACATACTCGCGGAAGATTTCTTCGAGTTCGGCAGGTCCAGCCGTATCTACGCGCGAGCCGACACGCTTGGAATACCGGCACGACCGATTAACTGATGAAGAACATGCGCTGCGTAGCTTGATCTGGTCACGCACCCCCGCAGGATGGAAGCTGAGATTCCACCAAGGCACTGCGGTACCCCTAAAGGCCACCAGTCCCACTATCTAGGACAGAGAATAACGGAACCATAGCACCAATGACATTCACTTCAACCTTCCGCGCCTGCCTCGCCGGCGCCCTCCTGGCCGCTGCCGCTTTCCCCGTTTGCGCCGATCCCGGCCGGCTCACTGTTCAAGTGGACCAGCCCGGCGTCCGCATCAGTCCCACATTCTTCGGCCTGATGACCGAGGAGATCAACCACTCCTATGACGGCGGCCTCTACGCCGAGCTGATCCAGAACCGTTCCTTTCGGGACGACCCCAGAGCACCCGCCCACTGGACACCGGTGCAGGACGGGGGCGGAACCGCCGCCCTCAGCCTCGACACGTCCCCGTCTTTAGAGGCTGCCCTGACCTCGAACCAGACAAGCAGCTATGCCCTCCTCAGTGACCAGACTTACGACGCGCGGGACCTCAGAATGGCGCAGGCGCAGGGCTACTCGCTCGGGCAGATCGCGGTCATCTCTCGCATCGCGCGGCTGACCGGGACACCTTTTCAGGTCATCCTGAACCGGGTCTCGTCCGGCCAGACCTTCGCCGCGCTCGCCGCCGACTACCATCTGAGCCTCGGCGATGCGCTGGACGCCGCCGACGAGCAGATGCGAATCGAACAGTATCTGGGCGCCTATAACTCACTGGGCTTCGGTGCTGGCCGGAGCGCCGCCGTTCTGCCCCCGCGCGCCCCGCTGACTCGATGCCTCCGCCTGGACATCACCCAAGCCGGACCGGGCCGCCGTGCCGGCATCGCCAACGATGGCTACTGGGGTATCCCCGTTCGGCCCGGCACCACCTACCGCGCCTCGTTCTATGCCAAGGCCGGCCCCGGCTTCCGCGGCCCGCTGACCGTCGGCATCGAAAGCGCTGACGGCGCAGCCGTCGCGGCGGACGCCCGGACGCCCGCACTTGCGGGGTACTGGAAACGGTACACGGTCACGCTCAGGACCGGGAACGTCGCACCCTCCACCACCAACCGCTTCGTCCTGTCGGCGACCAGCCCCGGCACGCTCTGGCTGGCCCAGGTCTCGCTTATGCCGCCCGCCTACCACGACCGTCCCAACGGCCGCCGCCCGGACCTCATGCAGAAGATGGCCGACATGCAGCCCGCCTTTCTGCGCCTGCCCGGCGGCAACTACCTCGAAGGCAACACCATCGCCGAGCGTTTCGAATGGAAGGACACCGTCGGACCCGTGGAAGGGCGACCCGGACACCAAGGCCCGTGGGGCTACCGCTCGACCGACGGTATGGGCCTGCTGGAGATGCTGGAATGGTGCGAGGACCTGAAAATGCAGCCCGTCCTCGCTGTCTTCGCCGGGTACGCGCTGGGCGGCCAGCACATCGCCGCCGGGCCGAAGCTAGCCCCGTTCGTGCAGGACGCCCTGGACGAGATCGAGTACGTCACCGGCGACGCGAGCACGACCTGGGGCGCGCGCCGCATCAAGGACGGTCACCCCGCCCCGTTCCTTCTCACCTATGTG
This sequence comes from Armatimonadota bacterium, assembly GCA_031421335.1. Lineage (GTDB taxonomy): Bacteria > Armatimonadota > Armatimonadia > Armatimonadales > Capsulimonadaceae > JANXMY01. The sequence goes on along the minus strand of JANOOM010000699.1, from coordinate 2,641 downwards.
GAGATCGGCAACGAGGATACTTTCGACGTGACAGGCAGCTACAACGGCCGTTTCACCCAGTTCTATGACGCCATCAAGGCGAAATACCCCCACTTGCAGCTCATCGCCACCACCCCGATCAAGAGCCGCCGGCCTGACCTCGTGGACGACCACTTCTACCGCTCGGCGGCGGCGATGGCAGCCGACGCCCACCACTATGACAAGACCGACCGGAACGGCCCCAAGATCTTCGTTGGCGAGTGGGCCTCGACCGAGGGCAGCCCGACCCCGACCATGCAGGCCGCCCTGGGCGACGCCGCCTGGATGACCGGCATGGAGCGCAACTCGGACATCGTCGCCCTCGAATCCTATGCGCCCCTCCTCGTCAACGTCAACCCCGGCGCGCGCCAGTGGGGCACCAACCTTATCGGCTATGACGCTTTGAGCAGTTTCGGCTCGCCCTCCTACTACGTCCAGAAGATGTTCGGCGCCAACCGCGGCGACGTCGTCCTGCCCCTCACCATCACCTTGCAGGAAGTCGCGCCGGGTTCCGCCCCGACCCCCACGTCCGGCAAAGTCGGCGTCGCCACCTGGGCCACGCAGGCCGAGTTCAAAGACATCCAGGTCACGCAGGGCGGCACCACCCTCTACGCCAAGGACTTCAGTTCGGGCGACGCCGACTGGATGCTGGGGCAGGGGAATTGGAGCACCGCGGACGGCGTCCTGCGCCAGTCCGGCGACCAGACGAACGACCGCGCCACGGCGGGCGACACGCACTGGACCGACTACACCTACCACCTCCAGGCCCGCAAACTGAGCGGCCGCGAGGGTTTCCTGATCGCCTTCCACTACCGCGACGACGCCAACTACCTCTGGTGGAACATCGGTGGCTGGGGCAACACGCGCACCGCCATTGAGCAGGTCCGGGATGGCAGCAGCGCCCAGCTCGGCCCCGACCTCCCCCTCACCGTGGAATCGAACCGCTGGTACGACATCAAGATCGAGGTCCAGGGCCGCCAGATTCGCTGCTTCCTCGACGGCAAGCTGGCTGAGGAAGTTACCGACGCGCCGCCCGCCCCGACCGCGCCGCTCTACGCCGTCGCCAGCCGCGCCCTGTCTTCGGGCGATGTCATCCTGAAAGTCGTCAACATGTCCGCCGCCCCCCAGCAGCTCCAGATAGATCTGCAAGGGGCGCGCAACGTCGCCCAGACCGCCGCCGCCGAAGTCCTCGCCGGCGAGCCTGGCGACGTGAACTCCCTGGAGGCGCCCGAGAAAGTCGCTCCGCAGACGACGACGCTCACCGGCATCGGCCCGACCTTCGTCCACGAGTTCCCCGCTCACTCCGTCTCCGTGCTGCGAGTGCGGGCGCGAAAGTGAAGACCTATCCCCGGCACTTGTGCCGGGGATAGGTCCGAATCGTCCACCGCCCAATACAGGGCAGAATCGCGCAGTCAACGCGAACTGCATTGGAGCCAGCGCTATGACCGACAGCCCGCCGCCCATGACCAAAGACATGATTAAAGAGGAGACCGTCCAAGGCGACGGCCGCACCCTGATCTATTACACTTTCCCCGAGGACGATCAAGAAGCGCCCGCCCTGCCCAGGGCGCCGGAGGCCGCCCATGTCTGAGCTGCGCTGGCACCCGATCTTGGAAGAGTGGGTAGTCACGGCCACGCAGCGCCAGGACCGCACCTTCTTCCCGCCCCCCGACTACAACCCCCTGGCCCCCACCAAGCCCGGAGGCTTCCCGACCGAGATCCCGCGCCCCGAATACGACATCGTCGTCTTCCAGAACAAGTTCCCCTCGCTCCAGTCGCGCCCGCCCGCCCCCGCCGTCGAGGGCACTGTCCTCACCCCGGTGCGCCCCGCCGTGGGCGAGTGTGAGGTTGTCGTCTACACACCCTTGGCCGACGCCACCCTGGCCGAGCTGCCCCTGGAAAAGATCGAGCATCTGGTCTGGGTCTGGACCGACCGCTTCGCCGCCCTAGAGGCCCGTCCCGAGATCGAATACATCTTCATCTTCGAGAACAAGGGCCGCGCGATCGGCGTCACGCTCACCCACCCGCACGGGCAGATCTACGCTTATCCGTTCGTCCCCCCCAGGCTCCAGACCGAACTAAACGCCGCCAAAAAACACTGGGACGCGCACGGCACCAACCTATTCCTGGACGTGCTCAAGCAGGAACTCGAAGACGGCCGCCGCGTCGTCACCCAGAACGACAGCTTCGTCGCCACCGTTCCCTTCTTCGCCCGCTACCCGTATGAGGTCCACATCACCGCCCGCGCGCCCGGCAAGGCCGCCTTGAGCGACTTCACGCGCGCCGAACAACGCGACTTGGCCGCCATCCTCAAGACGGTCCTGTGCAAGTACGACAATCTGTTCAGCGCCTCGCTGCCCTACATCATGGCCATGCACCAGCGTCCCACTGACGGCGGCGAATACCCGCACTATCAGTTCCACATTGAGTTCTACCCGCCCAACCGGACCAAGGACAAGCTGAAATATCTCGCCGGCTCCGAGGCCGGCGCCGGCACCTATATCAACGACACCTTGGCCGAGGAGAAGGCCGCTGAACTGCGCGTCCTGGAACCGCACCTGTAGGGGCGCGATTCATCGCGCCCTCTTTACCGTGTCTTCCTCTTTACCGTGTCTTCCTCTTT
>JANOOM010000698.1:0-1951 GCA_031421335.1 Armatimonadota bacterium | reverse complement strand
GTTTGTCTTCTGTCCCCTGGACAGGTCTGACGCGGAGCGAGTGAATTCATTCACTCGTCCAAACACCCGTCCGAACACACATCCGAACACTCGTCCGAACACTCGTCCATCTGCCATAGCCGCCGCGTAACATCAGTCTATAATTGAAAGTCGTTGACGGCTAACGCCCACTTTTCAACCCAAGACTGGGATTTTGTTAGGGCCTCTTAACCTGCGGAGGCAGGTTTTGTGATTTTGTTGGCGCGGTTTCAACCGCCCGCTTTCTGCACGGTTCCCCAAAGCCTGATCCCCAGTTCCGAGGCGATGGCGCGGACGTGGCGCGCGGCCTGCGCGTAGTCTTCCTCCGACGATAAGTGTTCCAGCACGAGCGCGGTGTCGGCGGGCAGCTTGTCTAGCTCCGTCAGGAACGTGTGATAGTCCAGCCCGCCCAGGCCGGGGCGTACCTCGTCCAGATGCACAGTCAGGCGCCCGGCCAGAGCGACGTCCTTGCCGTGACAGGTCTTGATGTACGGGCCGAGCTTGGCGAAACACTCGCGCAGTAAGTCACCGCTCCCAAAAAACCGCGTCAGGCTGGAGATCATGTTGACCGGGTCCAGATGCGCGGCGAACTCGGCGTCCGTCATTTCGCGCTCGACAAGGCTGATGGCGTCATAAGATCTAGCCCTCCGGGTAGGACCCCAGCACGTTGACATAGATGGCCTGCTTCCGCAGATCGGCCAGGGCGAGCTTCACGGGTTCATCAAACTCGTGCCCTTGGAAGTCGGCGAACTGGACATACTCCCAGGCGGCGTTCTTGGCCGGGCGCGAGGCGATCATGGTCAGGTTGACGTTGTGCGCCTCGAAGGCGCGCAGGGCGCGGCCCAGGGACCCCGGCTCGTTCTTGACGGCGAACAGGGCGCTTGTCTTGTCCCGGCCCGTCGGCGGCGGCTCGTTGCGTCCGATGACCAGGAAGCGGGTCCGGTTGTGCGGGCTGTCCTGGATGCTCTCGCGCAGCATGGGGATGTCATAGACCTCGGCGGCCCGGCGCGGCGCGATGGCCGCCCCCTGCGGGTCGGCGGCGGCGCGCTCGGCGGCTTTAGAAGTCGGCTGGACCTCGATAGTCTCGACGTGGGGCAGGTGGGTGTCCAGCCAGCGGCGGCACTGGGCGATGACGATGGGGGCCGAATAAAGCCGCTGGATCTGGTCCAGCGACTTCGCGTGGGTCAGCAGGTTCTGGACGATGCCGACGAAGATCTCAGCGCAGACCTTCAAGGTCGTCTCGTGGAACATGTCCAGGGTATAAGTGACGACGCCGTCGGTGGAGTTCTCGACCGGCACGACGCCGTAGTCGGCGCGGTCTCGCTCGACCTCGCCGAAAACCTCGGGAATGGAGCGGCAGTCGTGGAACAGGGCGGACGAGCCGAATCGCTGCAAGGCCGCCATCTCCGTGAAAGTCCCCGGCGGTCCCCAGTAGGCCACCGTCATGGGCTTCTGGAGGGCGATGGAGGCTGAAATGACCTCGCGGAAGATGGCGAACAGCGCCTCCTTGGGCAGGGCACCCCCACCATGCAGGGCGGCCAAGCGCAGGAACTGATCGCGCTCGCGCTCGGGCGCGAAGTAGCGGGCGCTCTTGTCGGCGACCTTCTGCTGCCCCACTTGCAGCGAGATCTCGGCGCGCTCGTTGAGCAGCGTGACGAGCTGGGCGTCCACGGCGTCTATCTTCTGTCTCAGGTCTTCAAGGCTCATACTTCATGTTTCGGCATAGGGGAGGGGGATTCCTGCCGGATGACCGGCCCTGGAAGGGCCGGCTTCTGTCTCCCCCCTTCCCGCCCAATAGGTTGACTTCCCCCCCCGCCAAAGTGCTACAATGGCGCAGGAGTTCTGTGTGACCCAAGGAAACGAAAGCCAGCAAATGGAAAACGCCGCGCCCGACACTCACCCGGTCATGCTGACGCCCGACCAGGAGAGCGCG
>JANOOM010000697.1:0-3292 GCA_031421335.1 Armatimonadota bacterium | reverse complement strand
GCAAGACCTGATGCCGCGTCTGGACCTGAACCTCTACGCGGGCGGCTTCAAGAAGCTGGCCAATGGGACGGTCGTTGACTCGACCGACAACCACCGCTTCTCAGCCATCGGGGCGACCTCGTCGCAGGGCTTGATCAACATCATCATCCCGATCTTGATCGCCGCCTTGATCGTCCTGAACACGATGCTCGGGTCGGTCTTCGAGCGGGTCAAAGAGATCGCGATCTTTTCGAGCATCGGCCTGTCCCCGTCCAACATCGCCATGCTGTTCATCGCCGAAGCACTGGTGTATGGCATCATCGGGGCCGTCTCGGGCTACCTGATCGGGCAAGGTCTGGCGAAGGCCATCTCGGTCTTCCACATCCTGCCTGGCTTGTACCTGAATTTCTCGTCCACGTCGGCGGAACTCGCCATTGGCCTGGTCGTCGCGATTGTCCTGCTTTCCACCATCTTCCCGGCCCGTAAGGCGTCCGAAGTGGCGACGCCCGCCGTGGATCGCACCTGGAAAGTGCCAGAACCCGAGGGCGACGTTTGGAAGCTCTCCCTGCCATTCGCTGTGGCGGGCGCGCAGGCGCCGGGCATCAACCAGTTCCTGGCTGAGTGGTTCCGGGCTTACGAAGAGCAGTCGGTGGGCGACTTCTTGACCCAGGACATCCGCACCGGCCGTGAGATAATGGAAGGCGGGACGGGCTATCGCCTGACCGGCCGCATCTGGCTCGCGCCCTTCGACCTGGGCGTCTCGCAGACCATCGCCCTGGACACGGCCCCGACAGACCTGAAAGACGTCTACGCCGTCAACCTGACCCTGACGCGCGTTTCAGGCGACGTGTCCAACTGGAAGCGCGTCAACCGGCGCTTCCTGAACGTCGTCCGCAAGCAGTTCCTCATCTGGCGCACCCTGACGGCCGACCAGCGCGAGCGGTACATGGAGATCGGCGGCGCGGGCGGCGCGGCCCCGGTCCCGGCCATGGCGGCCGAGACGGCCGCCGTCGCGCCGGCCCTTTAGGACCTCTCCCCGCGACAAGTCGCGACCCTCCCCTGCCAAGGGAGGGTGAGGACTGGGACAAGACTTCGGATATCCTGCGCCTTTTCACCCTTCCCTAACAGAGAGGGGTCGCCGCTCGCGGCGGGGGTAGGTCTGACAGACGACTAAGGAGATATGCCCCCGTGGCGTCACTGGAACAAAAACCGAAGCGCGGACGGAACGCCGCGCCCCCGGACGATATCGAATCGGCGCGCGAGCGCTCCGAAGACACGGCCGGCGATGAAGGCGGCCAGCAGATACAGTTCGAAGAGGGCTTCACCGGCAAGGTCATGGTGGGCGCGCTCTTCGTCTGCCTCATCATGCTCCCCGGCGCCATCTACCTCGGCCTGGTCGCCGGGCAGGGCCTCGGCGCGGCTGCCCAGTGGGTGACCATCGTCCTGTTCTCGGAGATCGCCCGCCGCTCGTTCCTGCCGCTCAAGCGGCAGGAGATCTACTGCCTCTTCTACATGGCCGGCGCGCTGGCCGGGTCCGGCTTCGGCTCGCTGCCGGGCATCTCGGGCGGGCCGTTCGGCGCCTTCATCGCCACGCAGTACATCATGCAGTCGCCCGCCATGGCCGGCGTCGCGCCCCTGCTGCCCGCCTGGATCGGGCCGCAGAACGGCTCGCCGGCCTATGCCCACCGCAGCCTCGTGGATTCGGCCTGGCTCATCCCGATCCTCGTCCTGCTGGCCGGTCAGGTGCTGGACCGCATGAAGTGGATGGGCCTGGGGTACATGCTGTTCCGCATCACGTCCGACGTCGAGCGGCTGCCCTTCCCCTTCGCCCCCATCGCCGCGTCCGGCGCGACCGCTCTGGCCGAGGCGTCAACCAAGGAAGACTCGTGGCGCTGGCAGGTCTTCTCGACCGGCACCATCGTCGGCCTCATCTTCGGCTTCTTCTACCTCGCCATCCCGATCTTCACCGGGGTCGCCCTGGGCAAGCCGGTGACCATCCTGCCGATCCCGTTCATGGACCTGACGCCCAATACGGAGCGCATCCTGCCGACGGCCCTGACCGGCTACAACCCGGACCTCGGCCTGGTCCTGTTCGGGTTCATCCTGCCCTACTCCATCGTGCTGGGCAGCTTCCTCTCGTCCATCGGGGCGCAGATCATCGCAAACCCCATTCTGCACTCGTTCAACCTGTTCCCGCACTGGGTCCCCGGCTCGCCGACAATCCAGACCAAGGCTTCCATTGACTTCGACTTCTGGATGTCGTTCGGCATCGGGACACAGCTCGCCATCGCCGCTCTGGGCATCGGCGCGGTTATCGTCACCGTCATCAAGTCGCGCGGGACCGAGCGGTCCGCCCAGCGCGGCAGCCTCGGCAAAGTGCCCGAGGGGCGCGGCGACTTCCCCTGGCAGCTCGCCGTCGGGGCCTGGTTCGCCGCCACCGTCGGCTACGTCTTCCTGAACCACGCCCTCGTGCCCGGTTTCCCCATCGCCATCGTCGTCTTCTACGGCCTGGTCTGGACGCCCCTGAACTCCTACGTCTCGGCCCGCCTCATCGGTCTGACCGGCCAGGGAGTCTCGTTCCCGTTCTTGAACCAGGCCGTTGTCCTGCGGAGCGGCTACACCAAGCCGGACATCTGGTTCGCCCCCCTGCCGCTCAACGACTACGGCGGCCAGGCGCAGAAGTTCCGCGAGATCGAGCTGACCGGGACCAAGTTCACCAGCATCCTGAAGCTCGAGCTGTTCATGTTGCCGCTCATCCTGATCACGAGTTTCGTCTACTGGGGCTTCCTGTGGAAGACCAACGCCATCCCCTCGGCCCAGTTCCCCTACGCCCAGAAGTTCTGGCCGCTTTCGGTCATCAACCTGTCCATCTGGACGCAGATCAACTCCGGAAACGGCGCTTCGTGGGCGTTGCACGCCATCAAGGCGCCCGTCATCGGCGTCGGCGCGGCCTTCGCCATGGGCCTGTACGGCCTGACCATGGTGTTCAAATGGCCCGTCTTGTTCTTCTACGGCTTCATCGGCGGGATCGGCAACATCCCGCACAACACGATCCCGACCTTCATCGGCGCTCTTCTTGGGCGCTACTATTTTGCGAAGAGGTTCGGGCTGGAAAGGTGGCAGTTGTACACGCCGGTCCTGCTGGCGGGCTTCGCCTGCGGCACGGGCCTGATCGGCATGTCTGCGATTGCGCTGGCCCTGATTCAGAAGACCGTGAACTTCCTGCCGTTCTAGGACCTAACCCCGGCGCAAGCGCCGACCCTTCCCTGTTAGGGAAGGGTGAAGACAAGATAACAAGGAGGCAATGGTCATG
>JANOOM010000696.1:0-9542 GCA_031421335.1 Armatimonadota bacterium | reverse complement strand
CTGGGCCACCCGCTTCGGCGGCGACCGGGGCGCTGGCTCGGGCAACCCGGCTCTCGACGAGAACATGGTCATGGGCTACGTCCTGTGGAAGACCATCTACCGCGCCTACAAGCCCTTCGCCGAGCCGGAAGACGACGACGCGGGGATCTAGCCTGCTGACTCGGCTCAGTGGTAGAAGAGCTGTTTCGTAAACAGTAAGTTTGCGGTTTCACAGAGGTTCGGGCCATGACACAGCGGGATCACCTCATCGCCAGCATCAAGAGCCAGAACGAGGCCATTGATGGGCCGACCAAGCCGGTCGTGAGCCTGGAAGAGTTCTTCGACGGCAACGATGATGACGGCTCAATCGGCTGCAACCTCGACGAGCCGTTCGGTCCACCTTCTGACACTCGGGGGTGGCTGGAGCGAACGTTGCGCCCCCGCCCAGCCGTCTCTATCCCTGCGCCGACTGCGCCGCACCCTGGACCGCAGGGCTTCTACAAGATACTCATGACCGTGCGGGAGCGCGCGGATGTTCAGGACGTTCTCGTAGAGATTGACGACCTCGACGAGTCGCCCGGCGGGGCCTGGCCGTTCTCGGAGGTCGTCTACGTTCTCACCAGGGCGACCGTTCAAGAAGTAGAGGCTTGGGTCGCGCCGCTCTTCCCAGACGAGGTCCGGGACGGCTACTTCGGCGACAAGCCCTCTGCCGCCCCCGATCTGTTGCCAGGTTATCAAGTGTATGCCGCTTGGTGGGATTGAGGTCTCATGCGTAAATCCGAGTACAACATCGAGGAGATGATCGCGAGCATCACCGACGAGAACCGCCATCCTGAAGTGAACTGGGGGCCGGCCGTCGGTCGAGAGGTCCTGCCGCCTGAACTGTTCTACGGTACGGGTGACGCAACATTGCCAACGGGGGAGGGCCGCTACGTCATCGCCCACCTGTGCAACGACATCGGGGTATGGGGCAGAGGCTTCGTGGTGGCACTCGCAAGGCGCTACCCAAACGCGGAGGCGGAATACCGCGCCTGGTCTCGGCGGAAAGCAGACCCGCCTTTTGTGCTGGGGCAGGTGCAGTTCGTGGAAGTCGCCGCGCAAACATGGGTGGCGAACATGATTGGGCAGCACGGCATCGGCAGGCGCGGCCCGACCCCGCCGATCCGCTACGATGCTGTCCGGGAGTGTCTAGGCCGCGTCCGCGCGTTCGCGCAGGAGCGTAAGGCGACCATCCAGATGCCGCGCATCGGTTGCGGGCTGGCGGGGGGCGACTGGGAGGTCGTCAGCAAGATCGTGGAGGAGGAACTTGTCTTGCCGGGTCTGGCTGTAATGGTCCTCGACCCGCCGACAAAAGACGTTACAGGTGTATAATGAACGTGAGGAAAACAACCCATGCAAGTGCTACTGGAACAGTCCGAGGATCGGCTGATATTCTCCATACCCAAGTCTTTCGTCAGCGCGTCGCCGATCACGCCCGGCTCGCTGGTCGAGGTCAGCCTGGTTGATGACAAGATAGTCCTCGCCCCAGCCCGCAGGTCGAGATACAGGATCGAAGACCTGATGGCAGGCGTGACGGACGAAAACATGCCCGAGAAGATTGACTTCGGGCCGCCTGTCGGCAAGGAGCTGTTGTAGCTCCCATGGCTTATGCTCCCAAGCGCGGTGACGTGGCGAACATTGACCTCAGCCCACAGGTAGGCCACGAGCAGGCCGGGCATCGCCCTGCTCTTGTCATGTCCGCAGACGCGTATAACGAGCGCCTCGGCCTCGCCATCGTCTGTCCCATCACCAACCAGAAGAAAGGCTACCCGTTCGAGGTTGACATCCCTGCGGGTGTCGGGGTGACCGGAGTTGTCATGGCGGACCAGGCGAAAAGCGTGGACTGGCAGGGCTGGGGAGCGACTTTCCGGTGCAGGATGCCCGACACCGTGGTTGATAAAGTTTTGAACCGCGTCATCTCATTGATCGAAGCGTGATGAGCAAGGTGTACTCCTACATCGGGGTTGCTTCCCTGAACGGTGATGGGCTTCTTGACACTCCTCGGGTGCTTGTGACCGTTGCAGAAGACGCTTTGACAGCGGCCCAGAGGGCGCAGCCGTCAAGGAAAGCTGTCTCGACTGTGTTCACCTACGTTGTAGACGCTGCTGGCTTGCTCTGGATCGCCGACCGCCATTCGGAGCATGTCGCCTGCGCCCGCGGAGGCGACGTACTTTCTGCCGGCGAGATGACGTTTGACGTTGAGGGCGCGAGCGTCCTCGTCGCGGACGTCACCAACCAATCTACAGGATACTGCCCGGAACCCGAGTCGTGGCCTGCCGTTGCGGCGGCTTTAGAGAAAGCCGGCATCCCGCACCCCCCGAGCTTCACGCGGGCCTTCCTTTTTCGCCTTTGCGAAGGCTGCGGGCAGACCAACGTCGTGAAAGAGGGCGACTTCACCTGCGCCGTTTGCGGGACCGAACTCAGACAGGAGTGGAACTTCTCCCATGACACAAGAAACCAAACAAAACAGCGATAACGAACCCATCGGCCACCCCCTGAACGATAACCCGTGGTTCAAGAAGATGCAGGCGCTGGGCGAGAACTTGGAAGCGGGACGCATCACGCAGGCCGAGTTCGAGCGCAAGCACCGGGGCCTGATGGTCGAGCTTCAGAGCGCCGCCAGCAAGGAGCGCGAGAAGATCAAGACCTGGGCCATCACCAACAAGAAGGTCCGCGACGAGTCCGAATATAAGCGGCTCTGCGCGCACTACCACGACGAATACGGCGACTCGTTCCACCACTTCCTGACCTCTATCTATTCGGGCGCCTCGTTCGTCACACTCAACGACAAGATGCTGGACGACGCCCGCCTCCTGGAACTGCGCTTCGGCGGCCAGATCCTCTCGCCCGAGCAGGCCCTCGCTCTCTCCGAGAAGGAGCAGCGCGAGAAGGAACTTGAAGAAGCGAAGTCAAAAGAAGAAGGCGCAGAAGAAGAGGGGAAATGAGGCGGCGGAGGTCCCCGGCAGACGCCGGGGGCTTTTATGCTAAAAATAGGCGAAAGGAACAAGCGCGTACAGAATTCGTCAAAATAATGCACAATAGAAATAGAGTATGATAAAAAAGCCATGAAAGAAACGAGCTTGGGACAAACCAAAGAGGGTTTGGGTAAGACGCGGGGAAAGGCGTTGCTGACGCGCGTCTTGACGCAGTACGGCAGGCGGGCGAGAACGATAGTGGCAGACGAAGACGTGGTCGAAACCCTCATTGAAAAGGCGCGGGTCTACCATCCGGACACGGATGCCGACCTGCTGCGCCGCGCCTATGCCTACGCCGCCGAGAAGCACGAAGGCCAGACCCGGCGCTCCGGCGAACCCTACATCACGCACCCGCTGGCCGTCGCTTCCATCCTGACCGAACTCGAAATGGACGACGCGACATTGGCAGCGGGCCTGCTGCACGATGTCGTCGAGGACTGCGGCGTCTCGCGCGAGCAGATCGCCGAGGAGTTCGGCGAGGAGATCGCCGACCTCGTGGACGGCGTCACCAAACTGAAACTTGCCGACTTCGAGGCCCGTAACGAGTCTGAGCCGGGGGCACGCATTGACGCGCCGCCCGCCGCCGAACCGGCTGCCCCCGAAGCGCCCGAGGTCATCGCGCGCAAGAAGCGCCACGGCGAGACCAGCAAGAGCGCGGCCAACCTGCGTAAGATTTTATTGGCCATGGCCAAAGACTTGCGCGTCATGGTCATCAAGCTGGCCGACCGCCTGCACAATATGCGGACGCTCTCCGCCATGCCCGAGCACCGGCAAAAGAAGGTCGCTCAGGAGACCCTCCAGATCTTCGCTCCCCTGGCCCACCGGCTCGGCATCTGGCAGATCAAGTGGCAGCTCGAAGACCTCGCCTTCAAATATACCAACCCTGAAGCCTACGCCGAATTGAAGCAGAAGCTGGATAAGACGCGGGCGCAGCGCGAGAAGGACATCGCGGTCGCCACCGAGGTCTTGAAAGAGGAGCTGGGCGCGGAAGGCATCCACGCCGACTTCCAGGGGCGGCCCAAGCATCTGTATTCTATTTACAATAAAATGCAGAAACAGACCCTGGACCTGGGCGAGATCTATGATCTGATCGCCCTGCGCGTCATCGTCCCCACCGTTGCCGACTGCTACCACGCCCTGGGGATCGTCCATCAGGTCTGGCTGCCGCTGCCGGGCCGGTTCGATGATTACATCGCCAAAGTCAAGTCCAACGGCTACCAGTCCCTCCACACTAAAGTCATCGGGCCAACCGGCGAGCCACTGGAAATCCAGATCCGCACGACCGACATGCACCGTACCGCCGATTTCGGCATCGCCGCCCACTGGCAGTACAAAGAGGGTGGGGGCAAGGCGCGAACGCCGGGCGCGGACAAGCGCTTCGACAAGAAGATGACCCTGTTGCGCCAGCAGCTCTTCGACTGGCAATCCGACGCCAAGGAACCCGGCGAGTTCCTGCGCGGGGTCGTCAGCGACCTGTTCACCGATCAAGTCTTCGTGTTTACCCCCAAGGGTGACGTCCTCGACTTCCCCGTTGGCGCGACGCCCATTGACGCCGCCTACCGCATCCATTCCGATCTCGGCCTGCACTGTGCCGGCGCCAAGGTCAACGGCAAGATCGTCCCGCTCACCTACCACTTCAAGAACGGCGACATCGTCGAGATCCTGTCCCGCCACAACGCTAACCCCTCTCTGGACTGGCTCGCTGCTGCCAAGACCAGCCACGCGCGCACGAAAATCAAAGCCTACTTCCGCAAGCTGCGCTTCGCCTCGAACGTCGCGCGGGGCCGTGAGCTACTGCAAAAGGAACTGGAGCGCCTGCACCTCGACGCCCGGCACCTCATGGCCCCGGATGTTCTGGGCAAGATCGCCGAGCAGATGAACAGCCACGGCGCCGACGACCTCCTGGCCGCCATCGGCTACGGCGAGGCCCCCATCGGCTCGGTCGTCACGCGCCTGCGGACGCTGGCCTCGGAGGGTGCCCCCCATGAGGAAGCGCGCTCGTTCGAGCGCAAGGGCGTCAACTCCGGCAAGCTGCAAGTCGGCGGCGACCTCGAAGACATCGCTATGGTCCGCGCCAAGTGCTGCCAGCCCGTACCGGGCGACGAGGTCGTCGGCTACATGACGCGCGGCAAGGGGATCGCCCTGCACCGCCATGGCTGCGCCAACGTCGCCCACTATCAGCAGACCGAGCCGGAACGCCTGCTGGAAGTGGATTGGAAGCCCTCAGACCCCACCCAGCGCTACTCGACCGACATCAAAATCGAACTGGTAGACCGCCTGGGCCTGCTGGAAGATATCGGCAAGCTATTCAGTGAGGTCAAGACCTTCATCCAGGCCATCCGCACCCGCTCTTACCCGAACCATACCGCCGTCATGCAGATCAGCTTCGACGCCATAGACACCGACCACATCCAGGCCATGATCACCCGCTTGCAGCGACTCACCGACGTTATGGACATCCACCGGCTGGGCGCGAACGAGGACCCAGTAGATTAATGCTGGGCTTCATCCTGCCAGAATCTGTTGCTCCCGAACAAGGGCCGCTCTGCCCGCACTTCAACACGCACTTGCCTCACTTCATCGGCTTGACGTCCGCACAGGAACAACGGATATACCACCTGTTGTTATAAAGGCAGATCCTGATGGCGCTTGCCGAGCTGAAAAGTGCGACACGCCGCCTTGCTCCCATTGCGGAAGGCTGCCGCGGACCTCGCTCGCCAGACAGTGCCGGCATTGTCACGCGGACTGGCACGAACTGGTACTATAGACAGGCACCTGGCTGATTGCATTAGGCAAATAATGTGGTAGAATACATTGTGCCTTTATTCACAATGTCGCTTTAGATTGGAAGAAGCCGCATGAGCAGACGAATGACGGAGAGACTGGTCGAGACGGCGGGCCTGAACGCCATCTACGCCAAGGTCATGGACGGGCAGAGGCTCGACGCCGCCGACGGGCTGGCGCTGTACCAGAACCCGAACCTGAACGCGGTCGGGGCGCTTGCCAATATCGTGCGGGAGCGGATGAACGGGGACAAGACCTACTACGTCCGCAACCAGCATATCAACTACACGAACGTCTGCAACAAGGGCTGCAAGTTCTGCGCCTTCTACGCGCAGAAGGGTGGCCCGGACCCATACACCATGAGCATCCTGGACGTCCAGAACCGCCTGCGGGCGCATCTGGACATCCCCATCAAGGAAGTCCACATGGTGGCGGGAATCAATCCCAAGCTGCCGTATCAATACTATCTGGACCTGCTGCGCGGCGTCAAGGCCATCCGGCCTGACGTCCACATTAAGGCGTTCACCTGCGTCGAGATCGCCGAGATCCAGCGGCAGGCGAATAAGCCGCTGCCCGAGGTCTTCGCCGAGCTGAAAGAAGCTGGGCTAGACTCGCTGCCCGGCGGCGGCATCGAGATCCTGTCTGAGCGGGTCCACATGGAGCTGTTTGGGCGCAAGCTATCGGGCGACCAGTGGATAGACATCTCCAAGGCCGCGGCGGCGGCGGGCCTCCCCCAGTACGCGACGATGCTCTACGGACATATCGAGACCCTGCCGGAGCGCGTCGAACACCTGGTCAAGATGCGCGCCCTCCAGGATGAGACCGGGCATTTCGTCACCTTCACGCCGCTCTCGTTCCATCCCGAAGGGACGCAGCTCGCGGATCTGCCGCACCCGACCGGCGACGGCGACCTGCGGAACATCGCCATCTCGCGGCTGATGCTGGACAACTTCCAGCATATCAAGACTTTCTGGATCATGAACACGCCCCAGGTGTCTCAGCTCGCCCAGTGGTACGGGGCCGATGACCTCGACGGTACAATCCATGAGTACGAGATCACCTACAAGGACGACGAGCAGGGCAACAAGCAGCAGGTCTTGACACGGCCTCAACTCGTGAATCTTATCGTGGAAGCGGGCCGGACGCCGGTCGAGCGTGACAGCTTCTACAACGAGGTCACACGGCCCGAGGCCGAGGACGAGCTGAATGACCCCGTGCGTCATGACGACATGGCCCACAAGGCGGCGCCGATCCCGCTGGCGATGGCGAGCTAGGCCGGCGGTGGCGCTGCATACCGGATCTGGTGCCGCGCCGCGATTTCCAGCAGCCGAGCCATGTCCGGTGGGCCAGCCGGCAGATCGCTCATCTCGGCGAAGAACCGCTCGAAGCCACCCGGCGTGACGACCACGAGGAACGTGCCCGACGTGGAACCGACATTGACAAAGGTGTGCAGGCTGCCCTTGGGGGCATGGACGCAGGCGCCTGGTTGGACCATGACGCGGCAGTCACCGTCCTGGAACTCGAATCGCCCGCTCAGGATATAAAACGTCTCATCCTCACGGCCGTGTATGTGCGGTGGCGGTCCGCCGCCGGGCGGGATGACGCACTGGAACAGCGAGAATGCGCCGCCTGTCTGCTCCTCGGATAGCAGGCAAAGGTTGGTGTGGCCCAGGACGGAGTATACCGTCCCCTCGCCGGGCGTGATAAAGCTGACATGTGGGCGCGGCGGCGCATCCGGTCTGAGTGTGGTGGACATCATGGGGTGGTCGGTTCCTTTCGGTAATGACCCATGATGGCAGAAGCGCCGGCTGCGCTCTGTGAACAATGTCACAATTTTGGAAAGGTGATTCGATGGCACTCCTGGAACGAGAACTAGAATTGACCGCGCCCCTCGCGCGCGGCATTGACGACATCGCCGACAAGGTCTATGCCGGTGAGCGCATCACCAGCGCGGATGCCCTGCGGCTGTTCAATCATCCGAACGTCGTGGAACTAGGTCAGCTTGCGGATCTGGTGCGGACCCGGAAGCACCTAGGCAGCACCGTCTCCTACATCGTCGGGCGCAACATCAACTACACAAACGTCTGCTATGTCCGGTGCAGCTTCTGCAACTTCTACCGTATCCCCGGTGCCGAAGGCGGGTATGTCCTGCCGCGTGAGACTATCTTCCAGAAGATTCAAGAAATGGTGGACGTCGGTGGCATCGAGATTCTGATGCAGGGCGGCTTGAACCCCAAGCTCAAGATCGACTGGTACGAGGACCTGTTCCGGGCTATCATGGAGCGCTTCCCGAATGTCATCCTGCACGCCCTGTCGCCCGCCGAAATCATCTACATCAAAAAGCTGAACAAGCTGACGATGGAAGAGACGCTGACGCGTCTCAAGGCCGCCGGCCTGCACTCGGTCCCCGGCGGCGGGGCGGAGGTCCTGACCGACCGCGTCCGCCAGTGGATCGCCCCCTACAAAGACTCGGCGGAAGAGTGGCTGGACTGCATGCGCGTCGCCCACAAGATCGGCCTGCGCTCGTCGGCGACCATGATGTACGGTTCCGTAGACACACTGGAAGACCGCGTGGAGCACCTGCAAAAGCTGCGCGACCTACAAGACGAGTCGCTTGCCATCGCCCCGGCCGCCTTCACTGCCTTCATCGCCTGGAATTACCAGCCGGACGGCACGGAGCTTGGCGGCACGCGCGCCTCGGCCTTCGACTACATGCGGACCATCGCTATCTCGCGCATCTTCCTGGACAACTTCCCCAACATCCAGGCGTCCTGGGTGACGCAGGGGCCGCGCATCGGGCAGCTCTCGCTGCGCTACGGCGTCAACGACTTCGGCAGCACGATGATGGAGGAGAACGTCGTTTCCACGGCGGGCTGCGTCTTCACCGTCCCAATCGAAGAGATCGAGCGGCTGATCATAGATGCCGGTTACGAGCCTCGCCGCCGCAATACCCGGTACGAGTATGTCGCCTAGCCCGAACGCCGCCCCGACCCGGAGAACAGCAAAGGCCGCCCTGCGATGGGCGGCCTTTGCCATTCCGTATTTTCTTATCCTCGCAGGCGCCTACTCCGTCTTCTGCGTCACCACCGATGACCCGTTCATCACCTACCGCTACGCCGCAAACCTGCTGGCCGGGCATGGGCCGGTTTTCAACATCGGCGCGCGCGTGGAGGGCTTCTCCAGCCCGCTCCACCTGCTCCTCATGACGGTGCTTCTCAAGCTCGGCCCCTCCGTGGATATCTTGTTCAAGGCAAAGCTGCTGGGCTTGGGCCTGGCCGCGCTCGCCTTGTGGCAAACGGGCCGGCTGGCCCGTGCCGTGGGTCTCTCGGCCAATGAGGGCCTTTTGGCACAGGTACTCGTCGCCGTCAACAACAACTTCGCCCTGGCCGCCGTCAACGGCATGGAAACGACATTGGCGTTATGCCTCGTCCTGGGGTCCGTTCAAGCCTTCGGGCGCGAGGCGGCCGGGCGAGGCGGTGTATCCTCAGCGGGCCTGCTCTTTCTGGCACTCCTGGCCCGGCCCGATGCGGCGGGCCTGTTCGCCGTTCTATTCGCCTTGCGGCTCTTCCTGACGGTACGGGGGCGCCTGCCTTGGTGGGACGCATTGGGCTGGGCCTCCGTGTTTCTGCTGCCCGCCGCCGCTCTGCTCCTGGCCCGCCTTGCTTACTACGGCCAAATAGTGCCAAACACCTACTACGCCAAGCAGGTGACGCCCCAATACGCCGCCCTCTGGGGGCCTTTATATCTACTCCATCCGCTGTCGCC
>JANOOM010000695.1:0-2679 GCA_031421335.1 Armatimonadota bacterium | reverse complement strand
GCATTGGGCAGGGTCAGCAGGTTGAGCTGATAGCCCGCCCCCATCCCCTGCCCGGTTGCCACGCCCGAAGTCGAGTTGTATTCCAGTGCCTGCCTCGCCGGCAGCACGCCCTTCTCCGAGAACCACAGGTATCGCTCGGGGAAGAACATCAGGCCATAGACCAGCGTCCAGAAGCCGAAGACCAGCCGGAACAGGCCCAGAGGGACCGCTGAAACGGGGGCGAACCAAAACCGGTTCCAATCGCGCCGGATTTCTTTCACTTCAAATCCTCGGGGTGGATGGCGACGACGAACGGCCCGTTGGGCGTCTCGAGCGGTGAAACGCGGACCGGCGGCAGGGGTGTCCCCGGCGGCGGAATCATGCGCGAGTGCTGGAGCAGCACGACGTTGACGGGCCGGTTCTTGGGGTCAATATCGTTGGCACGGGCCGCGTAGCGGGCCATGGACAGCCGGAGGGCCGGGCTGTTGCCGTGCGTCGCGACCTCGACCAGCTTGCGCCAGCGCTCTTCCTCATATTTTTGGGCGTAGCCCATGTGGGCCATGCGCGGGAAATACCAGAACCGCTTTGAGCCGTCCCGGTAGGTGATCTGTGCTTCCAAGGTGACGTCCAGCCGGTCCGGATAGGGCGAGAACATGCTCCACGACTGCGCGAGCGATGTCAGGGTCATATACATCCGTACCAGGCCGACGCCCGCCGGCGACTGCACAACGGCGCTGCTGCTGGGGACCAGCCAGATCATCAGCGCGTAGAGCTGCCACACGATGAACACGTTGATGGCTGCGCGCCCCCACCAGCGCCGCTCCAGGCGGCCCACGCGCCGCAGCCGGACGGCGTCGCGCTCGGCCTGGTCCCGGATGGATGGGGGCGCTCCTGCGGCCCTCTCCTCGATCATTTCCTCATCGGATGTGACTACGAACATACGCTTCCAGGTCCGCAATGGCGACCCGCTCCTGCTTCATCGTGTCCCGGTCCCGCACCGTCACCGTGTCCTTAAGGCTAACGTCGTCCTCGCGGCCCAGGGTGTCGAAGTCCACCGTGACGCACAGTGGCGTCCCGACCTCGTCCTGGCGGCGGTACAGCCTGCCGATGCCCGCCGAGTCGTCGTACACAGCGCGAATATCGCCGGTCGCTTGGAGGCCCTGCTTGATACGCTTGGCCGTGGCGACGATGGCCGGCTCGTTTTTCTTGAGCGGCAGCACAGCCACCTTGATCGGGGCCAGCGCGGGCTTTAAACGCAGCACGACGCGCGTCTCGCCGTTTTCCAAGGTTTCCTCGTCGTAGGCCGCGCACAGGGCCGCCAGCACCCCCCGATCCACGCCCGCCGACGGCTCGATCACATACGGGACGATGTGTCGGTTGTTCGGCTGGTCGAAGTAGGTCAGCCGCTCGGTCGAGTGCTCGTTGGTCATCACCGAGGCCGTTAGCCCCAGCTTTTCCTGCTCCTTGGAGTGCGAGCCGAGATCGAAGTCGGTGCGGTTGGCGATGCCTTCCAGCTCCTCCCAGCCGATGGGGAACTTGTACATCAAATCTACGGTGCGCTTGGAGTAGTGTGCCAATTCATTGGCAGGGACTTCATAGAGCCGCAGGTTCTCGGCCTGGAGTCCGACCTCGTTGACCCACCAGTCCATGTGGTCCTGTATCCAGTTCTCATGGATGGCCTCGTCTTCGCCCGGCATGACGAAGTATTCGATCTCCATCTGCTCGAACTCGCGCACCCGGAACAGAAAGTTCCGGGGCGTGATCTCGTTGCGGAACGACTTGCCGATCTGGGCCAGCCCGAACGGCAGCTTCCGGTTGGTGGACGTCAGCACGTTCTTGAAGTTGACGAACATGCCCTGCGCCGTTTCAGGGCGCAGGTAGGCGAACGAGTCCGCCTCGGCCACCGGCCCGACCGCCGTCTTGAACATCATGTTGAAGGCGCGAGGCTCGGTCAGCTCGCCTTCGCATTCGCCGGGGTGCAGGTTCGCGTGCTTCAAGCAGACCGCCTCGCCCAGCTTGTCCGCCCGGAACCGGCCCTTACACGTCTTGCAGTCAACAAGGGGGTCCACGAACGTTTCTTCATGGCCCGAATAGCGCCAGACGTTCTTGTTCATCAGAATCGCCGTGTCTATGCCCTCGATGTCGTCGCGCTCGTAGACGTGGTGGCGCCACCAGAGCTTTTTCAGGTTGTTCTTGAGTTCCACGCCTAATGGGCCGTAGTCGAAGGTCCCCTGCAAGCCGCCATAGATCTCGCTGCCGGGAAAAATAAAGCCGCGCCGCTTGCAGAGCGACACGATCTGGTACAGTGTTTCCGCTGCCATAAGTGATTGTCCAATCCTTGCGTATCGCAGCCAATGGACGAGTGAATGAATCCACTCGCTCCGCTCAGATTTGTCCAAGGGACAAAGGAGCGGGATTGTCACCCCGCTCGCCACCCCCCGGCCCCTCTTCTGTCTCCTGGACAGGTCCAGCGGCAGCGAGTGAATTCATTCGCTCGTCACAGCATTGCGATCTCCCCTATTGTATCACAAACCGCCCCAAATGCCAATTCTTCGCTTATACTTTGCAATACAAAGTAATTTGTGATATAACGAAAACAGCAGGAAAGACCTAATGACCGTTTCGACAAGGCTCGGCCTGGCCTTATTGCCCGCCGCGCTCGCGCTCGGGATACTAGGGGACTGGCTGCTTCGATGTACG
>JANOOM010000694.1:0-3385 GCA_031421335.1 Armatimonadota bacterium | reverse complement strand
GGCAACAGGCCCACACGGCCAATGCCAGTTCTGATCTCCGTTTCTGATCTCCGTTTCCCGTCTTCTGTCCCCCGGACAGATCTGACAGGAGCGAGTGAATTCATTCACTTGTCTGAACCCGCACTCGTCTGAACCCGCATTCGCCTTGACCCGCCCGTTCCGCCCGCAACGCCACCATCCCTCCTCAATCCCGCCCCTATCCCTCCTTCACCCTTCCCTAACAGGGAGTCGGGTGCAGTGGTGCCAGGGTCGGCGCTCGCGCCGGGGTTAGGTCCGACAGCCCTTGCCAACCGCAAGGCGATATGCTATAATTGCGCGTGGCACTGGCACGCAAGCGAAAAACATCTGAGCTGAAATCATCGGCGGCGATAGCGCCCGCGGATTCTCTCATCGAAAAACGCCAAAACGAACTGCGGGCCAAGGCGAATCGCATAGAGGCCCTCTTCACCGAAGTCTACGGCGCCCGCGTCTGGCGCGCTGAAAACCATCTGGACGACATTCTAGGCGCCCTCCTCGCCACTGTGCTGTCCCAGAACACCAGCGACCTGAACTCCGGGCGCGCATATGCGTCCTTGAAGCTCGCCTTCCCCGGCGGCTGGGACGATGTCCGGACCGCAAGTGTCACCGCCGTAGCCGACGCCATCCGGGCCGGCGGGCTGGCGAACATCAAGGCACCGCGCCTTCAGGCTATCCTGTCGGACGTCTACGAGCGCAGCGGGCGCACCGACCTGGAGCACATCCGCCACTGGGACGACGAGACCATCCGGGCCTACCTGCGCTCCTTCCACGGTGTCGGCGCCAAAACCGCCGCCTGCGTCCTGATGTTCAATCTGGGCCGCCCTGTCCTGCCCGTGGACACCCACGTCCACCGTGTCTCGCAGCGGCTTGGCCTCATCGGGCCGACCGCGACCCCGGACCAGGCCCACGATCTGCTGCCAAAACTGCTGGACGATGACCAGATCTACTCGTACCACGTTCACCTGATCGAGCATGGCCGCCGCGTTTGCCACTCGCGCGGCCCCGCCTGCGATGCCTGCCCCGTCCAGGGTGAGTGCGACTTTTACAGCAAACGATTGTGGGCGGACGTGCCGGAATGACCGATGCCCGCTTGACCGACGACGGCCTCTGCTTCGGCTGCGGTCCGCACAACACGAATGGCCTGAAGCTCGCGTTTCACTGGGAAGATGACGCCTGCGTCACCCACTGGAACCCCCAGCAGGAACATCAGGGCTGGGCCGACCGCGTCCACGGCGGCCTGCTGGCTTTAGTTTTGGATGAGGTTCTGTCCCGCGCCGCTTTGGAGCGCCACGGCCTGCACTGGGTCACCGCCGAGCTGACCACGCGCATGAAGGCGCCCGCCCCGATCGGCCTGCCCCTGCGCGCGTCCGCCCGTGTCGTCGCCGTCCGGCCGCGCCTCATCGTCTGCGAGGGCGAGATCTGCACCACGGCCGGCCTGATCGTCGCTTCCGGCGCGGCCAAACTCATGCGCGCTTGAGACCCACTAGGAAACAACTGATGCCCGAAGACCCGTATTCAAACCGTGCCGAGACGCCGCTCGAAGAAGCCGCCCGCCGCGAAACAGCCGAACATTCGCCTTTGGTACACGCGGCAGCCGTAACGCAGCATCAGGAGCGGGAGGCCGACATGCTGGTCGCCGACATAGACCAATATGTCGCCCGGACCGACCCTGACTCGCTGCCCGAGGCCAAGCGCGCCCTCGACGAATGGCAGATCCCGAACGACCCGCTTGAAGGCGTCCCCGGCGATGTCGCCCTGGACCCGGAAGCCGGGACCGAGCCACTGGTCGCCGTGCTGGCCGCCGGCAGCGAGATGGAGGCCAACATCGTGCGCGGACTGCTTGAAGCCGCCGGCATCCCGGCCACCTTCGACGGCCTGCCGTCCCCCATGATGGGCAACATCTTCCAGGCCGGCGAAACCCGCTGGGCCGACGTGCTCGTCCCTGCCCGCCTGGCCGACCAGGCTCGCGCCGCCATCGCCGAGGCCACCGCCTCGGCCCAGATCGTGCCCGAATGATTTTCGCCCGACACTAACTTTTGCTTGATCACCCGCGACTGAGGTCCCTAATCATCATGCGTAACCCATCGGCAACGACACTCGCCCTGCTCGCCCTCACCGGCACCCTGGCCGCTGGGGCCATCCTGGCCCAGACCGCTAAGACGGTCCCGGCTGCGCTCGCCCCTGCCGGCACGATCCAGATCGCTTCCCCCTTCAATAAGGCCATCGTCCGCGAGTCCGTCCCGGTCAAGCTGCGCGAGTTCCCCCAGGGCGGCTACGTCTCCATCAGCATTGACGGCCGCTTCGTCACCGCCCAGGCCGTCCCAAGCAACCCGCACGCTGCCGTCTACCTCTGGGACACCAAGGCCGGCTACGTCGCCGCCGACGCCCCCGACACCATTACCCCCTACAAAGACGGTCTGCACGCCCTTACGGTCGTCGTCTACGACAAGCGCAGCGAGGTGGTCGGCAAGGACACCGTCTCCGTCCAGCTCGCCAACAAGATCAACCTGCCTTCCAGCCAGGGTATCACCATGACCTACCCCTGGAAGAGCAGCCGCGACCTGCGCTACCAGCGACGCACCGCCCTGACCGCCGCCGCTTCGGACGCTCCCGCGACCGCCTCCTCCCCGCCCATCCAGGAGTCGCGTCTGCGCTTCGCCCGCACTGTCGAGAACGCCACCGGTGGCCAGTACCTCATCCGCGACGAGGTCATCCCCGTAGACCACGCCGGCCGCACCGCCCCCTTCGTCTCTTTCGTGGCGACGCGCGGCAGTGTCGTCCCGCTCTCCCAGGTCCGCGCCCTTTATCGCACCGTGGACGCCCGCGGGCGCGTCCTATCCGACCTGCCCTCCCAGAACCGGGGAAACGCCATCGGCTTCTCTATCCCCGTGCTGCCGCCCCGCCGCGTCTCCGTCGGCGCCCACTGGGAGTCGCCGGTCAAGCTCACCCTGGACTGGACCTCGCCCACTCCCGCGACCGTGACGGCGACCAGCACATTGGAAGGCTTCGAGTGGCAGGACCGCTACCCGACCGCCAAGATCCGCGAGACCTACACCGGTCCCGCCTTCTTCCGGCCTGCCCCCGGCTCGCCCTTGCCTCCCCTCGCGGCCCAGGACATCAAATTCGAGCGCGTCATCTACTTCGCCTATAATGCCGGCCGTGTCGTCCGCACGCAGACGACTCTCTCGATGACCACGACCACGCCGGGCCTCCTTTCCCTCGGCACTGCCGGCGGTGGCTTCGGGGGCGGTGGTGGCTATCCGGGCGGCGGCGGCCTTGGCGGCGGCTATCCGGGCGGCGGTGGCCTTGGCGGCGGCTATCCGGGCGGCGGTGGCTTCGGGGGTGGTGGTGGCTATCCGGGCGGCGG
>JANOOM010000693.1:0-8795 GCA_031421335.1 Armatimonadota bacterium | reverse complement strand
CGCAGCCCGGACGCGCTCGCTCCGGCTGTCACGCCGCGCACTCTTGGGGGCACTCGTCTTCGCCCCCGCCCTGCCCTGGCTAGTCCAGGCCGCGCACGCGCGCGGTGGTGGCAACGGCGATGGCGGCGATGACGGCGATGACCCGGCACACAAAATACCCCTCTCTTCAACGATGCCGCTGCCGCGCCAGCAGCACACGGCCACGCCGCTGGGCGGCGGCTATATCCTCCTGGTCGGCGGCCTGAACCAGGAGGCACTCGCCGATGTCGAGATCCTCGGGCCTGATGGCCGCTTGTACGCGGCTGCGCCCTTGAACACGCCGCGCTACGCCCACGCCGCCGTCCGAATCGGCGGCGGCCAGGTCGTCGTTCTCGGCGGCTTCGGCCAGGGGCCACTCGCCGACGTGGAGTTGTACGACCCGGACCGCAACACCTGGACCCTCCTCCCGCCCCTGAGCCTGCCGCGCTACGCGCACGCCGCCGCACATGTCTCCGACGGCAACATCCTGCTCACCGGCGGCGCCTTCCAGAGCATCCTCTCAGAGACCGAACTATACGCCTTATGAGCGCCAAAGGAGCAACCCCATGCCAATCGCAGTCGAGTACATCATGAACATCGACGGGATCACTACGGACCCCGCAGACACCCCGTTCGAGTCTTACAACTTCGGCGCCACCGCCAATATCGGGCCTCAGTCCTCCGGGTCGGGCGCGGGGAAGGTCACCTTCAACCCCTTCTCGATCACCCGGAAGGTGGATAAGGCATCGCCGAATCTTTTCAAGGCGTGTATCACCGGCCAGCTCATCAAGAAGGTGACCCTGAAACTGCGGCCCGCCGCCCAGAAGGGGACGCTGCCCTCGGACTTCATGAGCGTCGTCCTTCAAGATGTCTTCATCTCGAACATCAGCGAGGCCGGCAACGTCCACGGCGGCGCTGTCCCCCTGGAAGAAGTCGGATTTAACTTTCAGACCTTCCAGATAACGGTGTCTGGCGTTTCCTTCAGGTACAACCTCGACTTGGAGAGGATCACCTAGTGGGCAAGGCCGCCGGCGGTTCAGCCGGCGGCCCTTGCTCCCGCCGTGATCGGCTCCTTGACCCGCTCGTCGCTGACGATCTCGCCGTCCCGGAAGCGCACGATGCGCTCGCAGTGCCGGGCGACGTCGTCCTCGTGCGTCACCACGACCAATGTTTTGCCTTCCCGGTGCAGGTCCTGGAAGAGCGCCATGATCTCCTCGCCCGTCTTGGTGTCCAGGGCGCCCGTCGGCTCGTCGGCCAGCAGCAGGACCGGCTCGTTGACCAGGGCGCGGGCGATGGCGACCCGCTGCTGCTGGCCGCCCGAAAGCTGGTTGGGCTTGTGGTCCATCCGGTCCGCCAGGCCGACGCGCGCTAGGGCGCGCGTCGCCCGGCCCACGCGCCCACTAAGCCCCGAGTAGACCATCGGCAGCTCGACGTTCCGCAGGGCGCTCGTCCGGGCGAGCAGGTTAAACTGCTGGAAGACGAACCCGATCTTGCGGTTCCTAATGCGCGCTAGAGCGCCCTCGTCCAGCCGCGCCACTTCCTCCCCGTCCAGGCTGTACGACCCGGACGTCGGCTTGTCCAGGCAGCCGATGATATTCATCAGCGTGGACTTGCCCGAGCCGGACGGCCCCAAGATCGCCACCATCTCCCCCGTCCCGATGTGCAGCGAGACGCCCTTCAGGACGGTCAGGTCCATGGAGCCGGTCTTGTAAGTCTTCACGATGTCTTTGACGGTGATCATGTATTTCCCTCGGGAATCAGCGACTTTCCTCGGGAATCAGGCCCAATACTTTTGCTTCCCGCTCTTCAACAAAGCCCAAGCGTGTCAACTCCTGCAAGGCGAATAGCCAGGCGTCCGAGTTGTTGTCGTAGGAATACACGCAGTTGCCAGCATCAAAGCCTGAGCTGCCATCACTCCATCGTACATACTCGGTACGTTCAACCTTGGCGTCATGTACACGAACGAACCAGTAAGTCCTTCCGGTTTTTGGTTTCAGCATGGCAATCGACCTCGGCGGCACTAACCGGCGGTTTCCGACTGAGCATCCTGACGGAAGCAGCGCAGCGAGTCCAGCAGGTGTGGGTTCTCGATCAGTTGCAGGAGCCGGGCCGAGGACTGGCTCGGGACGCGCGTCCCCTGCTCCCAGCTTTGCACCGTCTTGGGGGACACGTTCAGGACGCGGGAGAAGAAGGGCTGGCTGAAGCCGAGGCCCGTCCGCAGGGCGCGGATGCGCTCGGCGCCATAGAGGGGCGGCGGGTCTGGGATGGTGATGGTCGTCGTCTTCAGTTCTATCTCGCCACGGAAGTGCGCGGTGCCTTCAAGGAGGGCGTCTTGCAAATCCTCGAAGAAGCTTGAGTCGGCCTGCTGTGCTGTCTTTTTCACCATTCTATCTCCTTGACAATGCGGCTTCACGCAGGACTTTGATGGACTGCGTCAGCATCTTGCGCTGCTCCGAGGTCAGATCTTCGGCGTCGTCCGTATCGTAGACTTTCAGGAACACGACGACCCTCGCTTCCGGCACATGGAGGTAGATGATGCGGAGGCCACCCCGTTTCCCCTTGCCGCGCCTGGGGTCGGGCCAGCGCATCTTCCGCAAGCCTCCGCACCCCGGCATGACGCTCCCCAAGTCCGGGTCGGCAAAAGGGCCTGTTGAGCGGCGGAGCACGCCTCGTCGCCCGCAAAATACTCTTCGCGGACCTGCATGAACTTCCGTGTCTTGATGATCCAAGTGTCATGGGGGATTATCCCACACTGTAGGAGAATTTGTCAACGCACGTTCACATCGTTCTGCCCGGTCGCGCGGCGCAGGCGGGCGTCGGCGGTGTAGAAATCGTAGACGGCGCTGACGTAGCCGTTCTGGGCCTGGGTCAGACTGACCTGGGCGGTCGTGATGTCCAGCACCGTCCCGATACCCGCCGCCCGGCGGGCCGTGGCGGCGTCGAAGCTCGCCTGGGCGGCCTGGACGGCGACTTGGGAGAGCTGCGTTCTTTGCAGGGCCAGGGAGCGGTCGTAGTAGCTCTGCTCCACGTCGAGCCGGACGGACTGGCGGAGCTGTTCCAGGCGGTCCAGATCGGCGTCCCGGCCCGCCTCGGCGACGCGCACCGCCCCGCGCGCCCCGCCGGCGTCAAAGAGGGGGTAGGAGGCTGTGACGAGGACCTGGGAGTTTGTGCTTTTCGCGCCTAGGTCGTTGACCGGCTGGAAGGTCAGAACGTAGGAGCCGGAAACGGCGGGGCCGGCGGCGATGTGAGCTTGCTTGACGCTCTGCCGGCTGACCTCGATCACCGAAAGCTGCTGGCGGAGGTCCGGGCGGGCGGCGTAAGCCTGCCGGACGTAATCGGCCAGAGTCCGCTCCGGGCCGGCATCGGGCGCGGGCGGCAAGGCGTCCCCGGCGGCCAATGTCGCCGGCTGGAGGGGGGCGTCGGTCTCGACCGCCATGACGTTCTTCAGGGCGGCCTCGGACGAGCGGACGGCGCTCTCGTTCTGGAGCAGGCTGACTTGGGCATTGGCGAGGTCGGCCTGGGACTGGAGGATGTCGGCGCGGGCGGCGACTCCGGCGTCAATCTGGCCCTGCGTCTGGCTGACGGTCTGCTGCGCGCGCGTCACCTGGGCCTGGGAGACTTTCACCAGGTCGCTGGCCCGGAGCAGGCCGTAGAAGTCCTGGGTGACGGCGAGGATGATCTGCTGGCGCGTGTCGGTCCGGCCGAAGCGGGCGGCGTCGAGGCTGCGCCGGGCCTGAGCGTTGATTGACTCGCGCGTGCCACTGTCGAACAGGGTCTGCGCGAGGGTCAGGGTGGCGCCGCCGCCGCGCGTGACCGCGACACCGTCGAGGCTCTGGCTGCCGCTGGTGACCATCTGCGTGGTCTGCCCGGTCGGCGTCGTGGTCACGATGCTTGATGCGCCGCCGCCTGTGCTGATGCCGTAGAACGTGTTCCGCGAGTCCTGGTACTGGTATGAGGGCGTCAGCCTCGGGAAGTACCGCGCCCGCGCCTGGGTCTTCTGGCCGTTGGCGGAGGTGATCTGGGTCTGCGCGATGTACCCGGTCGGCTGCTGGTGCAGGGCGATGGCGAGGGCGTCGGCCAGCGTCAGTGGGGTCGGCAGGGCGCGCACCGCCCCGGCGGACGGCGCGACCTGGGCGCGGGCGGCCAACGGGCAGGCCGCAAGGCCGAGGGCGGCGAGGGGGAACAGGAGGGGCAGGCGGGAGCGCATTCGAGTATCCTTTCGGCGGCAAAGTCGGTCTCATTCTACACGACGGTTGTTTGCCGCCGGGCGCTTGTGCTACAATGACT
This sequence comes from Armatimonadota bacterium, assembly GCA_031421335.1. GTDB lineage: Bacteria > Armatimonadota > Armatimonadia > Armatimonadales > Capsulimonadaceae > JANXMY01. The sequence continues at coordinate 4,490 of JANOOM010000693.1, read as the reverse complement.
GAAGTGACATGAAACTCAAGCTCGACCTACACCCGATCTATAACGACAGCCGCGCCATAGACTCCGCCCTGCAAGGCATCATGGATGAGGCCACCCAGAAACGGACCACGGAGCTGGAGATCATCACCGGCAAAGGCTCCGGTCAGCTCAAGAAGTCCGTGCTGCGCTTCCTGGACCAGCCCGAGGTCCGGGCGCGCTATCACCGGATCGAGAAGGATGGCGACAACTGGGGCCGCCTGTTCGTCCACTTCCGCTGGGAGCGGCTTCAGGCCGCCAAGGCCGTCGCCCTGCCGCTTGAGACCGCCTCCTACATCTGTTTCTGCTGCCAGGCCGCCGTTTCTGTCCCCGTGAGCGCCGAAGCCCTGCGCGAGAACGGGCCGGAAGACCGTGAGGCCGAGTGCCCCGCCTGCGGCTCGCCGAACCGCCTGAGCATCCGCCTGGACCGGCGCGGGGCGGTGCAGATACGGGCCGAGTCCGGATACGAGGCCGCGTGAGCGGCTACACCCTGGTACACCTGCCGACCGGCCGGGCCGTGGCGACCCTGACGCGGGCCGAGGGCTGGTGGGCGAAAGGGTGGGGCATCCTGGGGCGCCGCGCGCTCGCGCCGGGGAAGGGGCTGTGGCTCCCTGGTGTGGCCTCCGTCCACACCGTCGGCGTCCGGTTCGCGCTGGATCTGCTGTTCCTGGACGATGACTTCCGGGCGGTGCGCCTGGAGTGGGACACGCGGCCGGGACGCTTGCTGGTCCGGGCGCCGGGCGCGCATCACACGCTGGAACTCGGCGCGGGAACACTCGCGGCGTGCGCGCCGGAAGCGCGGGCGGGAGAAGCGTGGGAAATCACCCCGCATAGCCCCCGACTGAGGAACGCCTCGGCCCCGCCGGGTGTTCCATAGACAAGAGACTTCATCGGGGGAACGGCCCCCGAGCGGTTTCCGTAGAGAAGATGTACATTGTTGCCGATACGACAATAATGTGGTATACTCACCCATCGCCGGTGCGGCCTAGCGGCCGTGCTCAAGCGCTTGTTTAGAAGTCTTCCCGCGTCTTACGGACAACGAAATCCGGGCGGGGAAGGAGGCTCTTGTTTGAACGCAAATCGCATCGTCGCTCGTGTACTGGTTCCGGTCCTCTTGGTGATCGCCTTCGCGTACTTTGTTGTCTCAAGCAACAAGATGTTCAAGGGAGACAACCAGAAGGTGCTGGTCTACTCGGAACTCTTGACCGCCATCAGCAGCAACAACGTCCTCGATGGTAGTTTCGACAAAGACACATTCTCAGGACACCTGACGGCTCGTAATCAGCCCTTCACCACTTACCTCGGCCCTGACAATTCGCAGGAGCGTGAGTACCTGAACGAACAGCTCGCCTCGCACGGCGTCAAGAGCTTCGGCTACACCAAGCCGGTGATCTCTGATGGCGTCATGGCGACGGTAATCTCGGTGGTCCTGCCACTTGGGGTCATCTTTGTCTTCTGGATGTTCTTCCTGCGCCAAGCTCAGAGCGGTGGTAACCAGGCTCTTTCCTTCGGGCGGTCACGAGCCAAGCGGCTCAACGACAACGTGCCCAAGGTGACATTCGATGACGTCGCCGGAGTGGACGAGGCCAAGCAGGAGCTTCAAGAGGTCGTCGAGTTCCTGAAGAACGCCAAGAAGTTCCAGGCGCTCGGGGCTAAGATCCCCAAGGGTGTCCTGCTGCTCGGCCCTCCCGGATGCGGAAAGACCATGCTGGCCCGCGCCATCGCCGGCGAGGCGGGCGTGCCGTTCTTCCATATCTCCGGCTCGGACTTCGTGGAGATGTTCGTCGGCGTCGGCGCCTCGCGTGTCCGTGATCTGTTCGACACTGCCAAGGCCAACCGGCCATCGCTCATCTTCATTGATGAGATTGATGCCGTGGGCCGCCAGCGCGGCGCAGGCATGGGCGGCGGACATGACGAGCGTGAGCAAACTCTGAACCAACTCCTGGTCGAGATGGATGGCTTTGACCCAAATGCGGGCGTCATCATGATCGCCGCCACCAACCGCCCCGATGTCCTGGACCCGGCACTGCTCCGGCCCGGCCGCTTCGACCGGCAGGTGACGGTGGACCAGCCAGACGTCCGAGGCCGCGAGGCTATCCTGAACGTCCATCTGCGCGGTAAGCCGCTGGCCGAAGATGTCAGCGCCCAGAACCTCGCCCGCCGGACACCTGGCTTCTCCGGGGCCGACCTTGCCAACCTGGTCAACGAGGCCGCTCTGCTGGCCGCGCGCTACGACAAGACCAAGATCGGCGTGGACGACTTCAACGAAAGCGTAGACCGCGTCGTCGCTGGGCCGCAGCGCAAGTCGCGCATCATGAACGAGACCACGCGAGAGCGGATCGCCTACCACGAGGTCGGCCACGCCCTCGTCGGCGAGCTGCTGCCGAACGCCGACCCCGTACACAAGATCTCGATCCTGCCGCGCGGACGTGGTCTAGGCTATACTATGCAGCTCCCGGTCGAGGACAAGTACCTTGTGACCCGGCAAGAGTTCATGGATCAGATCAGTGGCCTGCTCGCCGGGCGCGTCTCGGAAGAAGTCGTTTACAACGAGGTTACCACCGGTGCCTCCAACGACTTCGAGCGTGCCACAGCCACGGCCCGGTCCATGGTCTGCGAGTATGGCATGAGCGACCGGCTCGGCCCGGTCGTGCTCGGCACCCGGCACGGCAACCCATTCCTGGGCCGCGACTGGAACGAGGAGCGCAACTACTCCGAAACCATCGCCGTCGAGATTGACAAGGAAGTCCGCTCGATCATTGACGAGTGCTACGAGCGCGCCCGCCAGATCCTGACCGAAAACCGCAGCAAGATGGATGACATCGTGCGCGTCCTGCTGGAAAAGGAAATGCTGGAGCGTGAGGACTTCATGGCCCTGATGGAAGGTGCCAAGGCGCCCGAAGCGTTTGCCCCGCCCGTCACCCGGCAACTGCCGCCGATCCAGGGCGATGCGCCCGCCGCCACTCCGCCCTCCGTGCCGCGCCGCTTGCCGGCCCTGCGCCCGGAACCGGCCTGACGACTGCTCGCGTAACGACTGCTCGCGTCGCGTAAGGGCGGGGTTCTACCCCGCCCTTTTTTCTTGCGCTCCCTCCTCCTAACACAATCCATGGACAACACTTACCATTACCGCCTTTCTCGCCTCGTCCGCACCCAAAGCTCCGAGATCTTCCTGATCTGGGAGGAGGACCGGCGCATCGGCCAGCTCGACCTGCACTTCGCCATCGAGAGCCGCACCATCCACGCGACATTGGTTCTGGAGGCCGATCTGCCCGTCTCCATTGAGGAAGAGCTGCTGGCGCAGATTGACGACGACATCGTCTCGTCTTACCTCCCCTCCTTCGAGCGCGAGGACTTCCTGGTCACCGTCTTCCGGGGCGAAGAGATCTCGAACTACACCGACTCGTCGGGTGCCCTCGACGACATGGACGACGAACACTTTGAAGACGACGACGACGAGGACAACGACGAAGATGAGCGCCCCCGGCGCGGTCGGTGACGGCAAGAAAAGAGGCCCCGGCGAACGCCGGGGCCTTTTCTTTGCCTCACGGATTGGCCGGCTTCTTCAGGAACACGTCCAGCCGGTCCAGCGTGTCGGCCAGACTGTCGGGCGAATAGCCCGTCACCAGGTCGAAGACTACGCCGCCCGCGCGGCGGGCGTTCCCGTCGGGGAAGTCGGTGGCAAGCCCGATGAACTGGCTCGGGTCCGCCCGCTCGGCCGGCCCATAAGGGACGCAGACGATGCTCCGGGCGGTGATCTGCGGGAAAGCATCGTCGGGCGCTTGGGGTTCGATCAGGACGAGCGCCTTGGGGTCCGTCCACGGGTCAAGCCAGAAGCCGAGCCGCTGCTCGCGCATCCGCAGCGGCAGAGCGGGGGCGGCCTGACGGGCGGCGGCGAAGCAGTCCGTCAGCAGGCCCCGGTCGGCGTCGGCCCGCCACTTAGCCCACGCCCCGCAGCCGTCATGGTCGGGGTCCACCGGGAACGTCGGGATGTCAGCGCGCAGGATGAAATCCGCATCGCCGGGGACGGAAACGTGGACGAGCGGGGAGTACGATCCCAGGTCCACCGGATCAACCCGGTGCGCCCGCAGGTAGGCCAGGCGACTCGGGAGCGTGTGGCCGAGTTCCTCGTCGGCGTCAGTGCCGGCATGATCTCCGAGGAAGCCGGGCGGCGCGGTGTCTTGGAACACCAGCCCCGCCAGTCCCTTCGTCCCGGCCACTGCCCCGACCAGGGCCGGCACCAGGCGGCGGACGTTGGCGTCGAATGGGCTGGCCCAGCCTTGGGACACGCGCCGCTCTTTGAGGTAGTCGAAATCGAACTCCGGACCCGAGGGGCCTGTCCCCGCCGCGCTCTGGCGCCGGAAGGCAGCGTCGGCCGTCTCGCCGCTCACCGTCAGGTCTTCCTCGCAGCCCGCCGGCCAGGGTTTCGGGTGCGGGGCGGCCCCGTCCTTGCGCCAGCAGAGCGCGTCCAGGACGGC
>JANOOM010000692.1:0-2405 GCA_031421335.1 Armatimonadota bacterium | reverse complement strand
CAAAACACACGACTTGCTCGCCCTGGTGGCTCTTATTCTTCCCACTGAGCCGTCCTGGAACGTGTTGCAGGCAGCCCTGACAAAGCTTAACGATTACAGCGTGGAGTTCCGCTATCCGGGCCGCGACGCCACTACCATGGACGCGCAGGACGCACAGCAGTTTTGCCGCATCGTGCGTGAAGCCGCCCGGCGAAGCTTCGGTCTGCCAGTTTGAATGCCATTGCGATGCGGTTGTGGCGGCTAATCGGCTACTGGCTTCTGTTGGTAATACTTCCGGCATATGGCTTTGCTTGCCGCGCCGACAATCCCCCGCGCGCCGTCACACTGCCGAGCGCCGCGCCGTCCGGCTTCCCCGCTGTGGACACCATCACGGTCGTCTTCTACCCCGCCGCCTCTTCCTCACAGCCGGCCCCCGCCGTGGTCGCCCTGCCGCCGAGCGGGGGCAGCGCGCGGGACCCCGTCATGCGGCGGCTCGCCCGGCACCTCGCCGCCCAGGGCATCGCCTGCGCCGTCATGGATTTGCCTTATCATGGCTACCGGAAGCGGCCTAATGTCGCACCCGCCGCGCCATATCTGGAGGGTAGCGTCCGGTCGTCGGTGCAGGCACTGGGGCAGGCCGCCTCCGATGTCCGCACCGTGACAGATTGGCTGGCCGCGCAGCCCGGTATCAACCCGCGCCGACTGGGCGTGGTCGGCATCAGCCTGGGCGCCATCGTGGCGCACCTGGCGATGGGGCGCGACGACCGGCTGACGGCGGGCGTCGCCGTCCTGGGCGGGGGAGACCTGGCTGACCTGTCCCGGACGAGCGTCCTGGTCCGGCTCCTGCGGCGGCTCTACTCCCAGCCCCTCGACCCGGCGACTCTGGGCGGCCTCAGTGCCGTGGACCCGCTCACCTACGCCGCCCGCAACCGCCCGCGCCGCGTCCTGATGATTGAGGCCGCCCGAGACCAGTTGGTGCCGCCGCGCGATTCGACCGATCTCTGGGAGGCCCTGGGCCGCCCCCCGATCCAGTGGCTCGACGTGAACCACTTCGCCCTCGGCCTGACGCCCGAACCCACCTTCCGGGCCACCTCCGCCTACCTTGAGTCCGTCTGGGCCGGCCACCCCGTCACGAGCGGTGGTGCCTTGCCGCAGGCCGCCGCGCCGACGCTCAAAGTGGGGCTGCTGGCGCAGTGGGGGCGGCCCGTCACGCCTTCGCTCCAGTGGCAGTTCTATACGTTCGCTCACCGGCGCGATCATGTGTCTTTGATCCATGCCGACTTGGGACTGACCGGGCGCGGCCTCTTCATTGGCCTGGGCGCGACGGTGACGCCGTTCGTGGACGTTGGCGCCTCGCCGCGCTTTGATGGGCGCGGCGTCCGCCCCTACCTCGCCTTCCATGTGGTGTTGTGAGAACCGGCCCAGTGCTATAAAACCGTGGGCGAGTTCCACATCATAGCCCCCGACGACTGCCCCATGTTCGTAGGCCAGTCGGTGTGAGGCGGGGCGCGCTAGCTTTGGGCAGCTTCAGAAGGCGGTGGGTTTCCCGCAGCTTGCAGAAGGAACTGCCCTCGATTGATTGCTCTACGCAGTAAGATTTCTGGGGATCAAGCGGTGGACCATACCACGCGACGCAGCAGGCGTAAGTGGCTTTGGCGTATTTCTCTGCGGCCTCCGCGCCCTCTGCGGGGAAGTCCTCGAACATCAGGTGCTTGAAGTGGTGCTTGACATCCCACCAGTATTGCCGGAGCGACATAGCCGGTCCTACTTCTCGTCCGTCACGACCTTCGCCATTACGTCCCCGACGGCTTTGAGGCTCTGGGGGCTGCACTTGTCCGCCGTGTCTTCAAGCGTATGCCAGTAGGGGTAGTCGAAGTCAATCAGGTCAATCGCGGGGATGCCGGCGTTGTTTAGCGGGACGTGGTCGTCGCCGATGCCCTGCCCGATGGGGCTGTCCGGGAACTGCGCCGAGTAGCCGAGGGCGGCGGCGGCGGACCAGACCCTGTCGTTCAGCTCCGGGTGACTCGACTGTGATCCCAGCTCGCGGTGGATCACTAGGTCTTTCTGGCCGATCATGTCCAGCAGGATGGCGTAGGCGGGCCTGTAGACGCCGGGGCGGGCGGCGAAGATGCGCGCGCCCAGGTACATTTTGTCCTCGCCCGGCCCCCAGTCCTCGCCGTCCACGAAGAGCAGGACGACACCGACGGTCGGGCGCCTGGCATGCAGGACGCGGGCCAGTTCCAGCAATGTTGCGACGCCCGAGGCGCCGTCGTCGGCCCCCATGATGGGCTTGTCTTTGTGATCCAAGTCCTGGTCCGCCGTCGGGCGGGTGTCCCAGTGGGTGAACAGCAGGACCTTCTTGGTGGCCCTCGGGTTGATGACGCCGATGATGTTGGTCAAGTGCAGCGTCACGTTCCGCTCTTGAT
>JANOOM010000691.1:0-4276 GCA_031421335.1 Armatimonadota bacterium | reverse complement strand
CACCCTGCATCAACTCGGCCAGGGCGGGGGACAGTGATCCGGTGACCTTATCCAGTGCGGCCAGCAGGGCGTCGGGCTGGGGGAAGCCGGGGGAACTCAGCACGGCGCGTGCCAGGGCGAGGGCGAGCGCGTCTTCCGCCGTAAGGGGGGCGATTGGGAAGATCCAGCCCTTCTCGGGCAGGACGTAGGACCGGCAGCGGGGGTCGTATTCGAGGGAGATGCCTCCCTCCTGGAGCAGTTGGAGGTCGCGCTGGATGGTCCGCTTGTCGCACGCGCAGGCTTCGGCGAGTTCCCGCCGCCCGAGGGGACGTCCGCGCGTCTGGGAGCGCACGAGGGTGACGATCTTAAACAGACGCGCGACCCGTGCGAGTGCTTCGGAGGCTTCCACCTTGTTCTCCAGTTTCAAGAGCAACCAAGCTCGGTGCGGCTCTCGGCACCCCGCATACGGCATCCCTTGTAGCACCCGGCCCCGCGGGCGACGTTCGGCGCTCGGACGCTTACCGCCTACTAGGGCAGTCCAAGGCCAAGGCTCTGCCTCACTAGGCGCCGCACCTCTCCGGCGTCATCCTCCCCCGCCGTCGGCACGAAGATCTGATGCCCTTCCAGAAGGCTGATCAGAATGCTCTGGTAATACGCGCCCGGCTTCTCAAGCACACCCTGTTTGCGCTCTTTGGCGAGGCGCTGCCGCGTGGCTTGGAGTGCCTGGCTCGGCAGGTACGACAGTCCGTGCTGTTCGCAGACCGAGAGGAGCTGCTTGTGCCGGCGCTCGCTCCCCCGGTCGTGCAGCTCTTCGACAACCTCGCTCACCTGAGCGTCAAGGCTTTCATTGAGGAGGTCTCGCGGCATTCGCCCTTGGGGGTGGAGCGTGACCTTTTCTCCCCCATCAACGAATTTGATCCCTGCCCTAACGTTCAACGTTTGTTCTTCAGTAGTCTTAAGTAGTGATTCAATATATAGTAGCTCATTTTGAATGGGGGTGGACTCAAAATGAGCTACCGGACGTAGTAGCTCATTTTGAGCTACCGGCTGTGCCCCGAGGGCGGGCGCCCTCGGGCTGCGTGATGGTACTGCATTACTGCGTGCAGTATTTACTGCATCACTGCCTTCATCCAATGCTGCATCATGCAATGAAGCAAGACCGGCCTTACTGCATGCAGTAAGGCCGGTCTTAGTAGGCTGGGGGGCTTCTTTGAGCCGGATGGGCTTGCGCGGCCCCGCGCCCGGCCCTAAGCGTCCTCGCTGCTCCTGGGTGACCCGCTCCTTGACCATCTCCTGGAGCCTGGCTTCGTCCGCTTCCGTCAGTGGGTCGTCCATGGCGACCTTGTAGTGGTTCTCCAGCTGGCGCACCCGGCCGCTCGCCCCGTCCCGCTCCCACTCGGGGCTGATCCGCACGAATCGGCGCAATGCCTCGTTGCGCTCCAGCTCGCGCTTGATGGTCGGCACGGAGCAGCCGCACCCGGCGGCGATCTCGCGCTGGGCGATCTGGACCGTGTCGCGCGTCTCGCCGCTCTTGCGGTTGTGGTAGCAGGCCCCGCGCAGATAGATGACGATAGCCGTACCGAGCGGTCCCAGCGCCGGCATCCAGGAGCGCCGGAAGTACTGGGACAGGAAGACCATCTTGTCCGGCTGCGTGATGGCGTTGCGCGCGTCGATGTAGTAGGGCGAGATATCCATGGTCTCTTGGCTCGGGCGCGGTTAGCGGCCGTCTTCGCTAGCTCCGAAGTACGTTGCCGACAGCGCCCCGATCACGAGGTCTTTGATGCTGCGGCGGGTCTCGGCGGATAGGAGGGAGATCTTCCGGTGCAGGCTGTCGGGCATGTCGACCGTGATCCGGGTTGTCGGCTCGCGAATGGCCCGCACGGGCAGGTGCTGCCTTGATCCTGGGGCCGCCGCCGCAGGCAGGATTTGCGCCGGCTCTTGGAGAGGAACCGTCGGAGCGGCGGCGAGAGGTGCCGGCGCAGCCGCCTCCCGTTCCCGGCCATCACCCACACTCAATGCATTACTGCCTTCATGGATTACTGCATTACTGCTTGCAGTATTTACTGCATTAATTACTTCCGCAGGCCGCTCCGGGTCCCGGTCTTCAGGCGCCGCTTCTCCGATCGTTACGGCTTCGGGTTCAGTCTCCCGTTCCAGATCCTGGAGCCGGGCCAGCGCCTGGCCGCGCGGCGGCAGTGCCAGGCCGCGTCGTTTGGCCTGTGCATTGCTGGGGGTGGGGGGTTCGCTCATAAGGTCACTCGTCTCATAATATTCTCGGTCCTGCGGCTGCCGGCCCTGATCGATTAGGCGGCAGAACATTTTACTTGCTGACCCATCCCTTGAAGTCCAGGTCGGTCAGGGCGGCGCCCAGGGATTCTTCGTCCGCAGCTTTCCGGCGGCGCGCGTAGGCGTTGACCAGGACGTTGTCGCACAGGATACACAGGTTGCGTGGGTTGCCCTGCGTGGCGTTGTAGATCGGGCGGTGCAGCGCCAGGGGAAACAGGGCGTCGAAATCGCCGCCTGCGACCTCGGCCCGATGGCGCAGCATCTCGACGGCATCAGCGAAGGTGAGCGGGTCCAGCGTGGCCCCGCTGGCGATCCGGGAGCGCAGCGCCGGCTTGTAGGTCAGCTTGCGGGCGAAGTTGGGCAGCGCAAGCAGGACGATTTGCAGCAGCTTGGCTTTGGTAGTCTGCTCGTTGGAGAGCGTCTGCAACGTGTCCATGTTCTTGGGGCTGATGCTCTGCGCCTCGTCGATCATCACGACGACCGTGCGATCGGCCCGGTATTCATCGATCAGGAACTCGCGCAGAGCAACCTTGTTGTCCTCGACCCGGTGGAACGTCGGCTGGCCGAACGCACTCAGGATCAGCCGCAGGAACGGCGCCGGGGTTTCCGGGGAAGGGTCGGTCACATGGCCCGCGACGATCTGCGGGTCGGCCCGCCAGTTCGTCATCATGAACTGCGAGAGCGTCGTCTTTCCCGTCCCGATCTCGCCCATCAGCAGGAACAAGCCCTGCCGCTCCTCGACCGCGTACTGGATTTTCGTCGCGGCGATCTCGTGCTCGCGCGTGGCGTAGGCGAAGCGGGGGTCCGGGCTGGTCGAGAACGGTCGTTCCTTCAGGCCGAAGTGAGCCAGATAACCGGCCATGCAGCGTGTTCCTTCCGTCTTGGTAACCTGGAACGTTCCGGGTAAGTTGGAAAATTTTAACCGATAAACGTGTCGAGAGTCAAGCCTTCGCGGAGCTTCTACCAGGTTATTTTTTATTGACGTTCGGCGAGCTGGCTGCATCCCCGACGTCGTACCCCGCCGCACCCCGCCAAATCCGTTCCGATCCCCCGGTGTGATCGCAAAGCAAGCAAACAATTCGATCTGTCAAAACCCGCTATGTTGTTATAAACAAGCTGTGTTGTCGTTTACGGTTTTGCCGGACGGGGCGGGGCGGCGGTTTTCCACTTTTCCACATACCATGTTTCCCCAAGACGGAAATACAGGCGGCCAAGGCAGCGGCGGCGCTCGTCTGGCGTCGCCAGCGGTGTGCCGCCGGCGTCTTCCACGACGATCAGGCCGGCGGCCGTCAGCGACGCCACCGCCCGCGAGACCGCGTCGCTGCCCCGGCCCGTCCTGCGGCACAGCTGCCGGTGCGAAAGCCAGTCCCGCCGCTTATGCGTTGTTGTGTTATGTGTTCCCGTCCCAGCCAGGCGGTCGGATTTCCAGCCTGCCGTCTGGCGAAGCACGACGAGAAGTATTCGAAGCTCCGTATCCTTGAGCGCGGGCATGACGTCGTCCACGAGCCGGATCGGAATTGGGTACCAGGCGGCAGACTCACTCACCTGTCCCCGCCTCCTCCGCTGCCTGCCGCCGAAGCGCCAGCGGCCTATCGTAGTTTCCTTCGATGGCGGCGGCCAGGAACCGCGCCGGGTTCTTGGCGTTGCGCTGCGGCAGCCAGCTGATCTGCCGCTCGACGTCCCCCAGGTCGAAGCGCGCCAGCAGGTCCAGCGCCTGCTCCTTGGGCATCCCCACGTCTGTCATCGCCTTGAACGCCTGCCGCTTGCCCGCGGCCACTGCTGGGTCCTCCCCGGCAAAGTCCGGCGGCGCCCAGCCCATCATCTCCCCGATCTGCCGTTCCACCTCCTCGCGCGTTTTGGCGTACCGGGCGCGACTGTAAGCAACTACCGCCTCCCGGCCCGGCGTGCGAAGGGGTGCGGCCTCGGGCGGCTCGGGCTCCGATGCATTCTCATGAGCCACTAGCGGAGGGCCGGGTAGGTACGCGTCCAGCCCGTCTGGGCGCGCCAAGAG
>JANOOM010000690.1:0-1797 GCA_031421335.1 Armatimonadota bacterium | reverse complement strand
CGGCCCGAACAGACGGCGCCTTCATGTACCGGCCGGCGAAGGCCAGGAACGTCGGCCAGTTCGGGCCGGTGGTGTGGCCGCCGCTGTGCTGGCGGAAGGCGAGGTCCCCACCGATCAATGCGGTCTCCATCGGCGGGAACTCGGCGCTTTCCAGCCCTTTCCTGCCCAGCAGTTTGTACACCGGACCCGCGGCCACGGTCGCCAGGAACATGCCCCGGTCGTCCAGCCAGGTGCCTTCCACGGCCGGTGAGCCGCAGCTGATGAAAACAGGGCGCGGGGCGCACAGCGCGATCAGCTCGTGCGAGTCTACCGGCAGATCGCCCGGTGTCAGCGGCCCGTCATACTTGAGAAAGTTGCCGGCCATCCAGTGATACTCGCCGCTTGAAGCGATGTTGCCTTCCGTCTCGCCATAGTTCCGGCGCCAGAGCTTTGCGCCACCCTCGCCGGAGGAGCCGACAAAGGCAATAGCGAAACGCGGCTCATACGCCATGGTGACCAGGACAGCTTTGCCATAGCGCGAAAGGCCCTCCAGGCCCACTTGTTTCGCGTCCACGGCTTTGTCGGTCCCGAAGTAGTCCAGGGCGCGGCTCGCGCCCCAGGCCCAGGCGCGCAGCGCCCCCCAGTCGTCAGGCTTACGCGGCTGCCCTTTGCTGCATAGGCCGATGATGCCCTGAGTCAGACCGGCCCCAGTGTCGGCCTGGAAACTGGTCGGGACCAGGACGGCGTAGCCCCAGCCTTTCGCCAGGACCTGCTGCTGCCAGGTGGGGCCGCTCGGGGCGGGAAAGCCGCCGCGCCGTCCGCCCGAAAAGGGAGGGAAGCCGAACTCCATCATGACCGGCACCGGCCCGCGCGCGTTGAGGGGCGTGCTGAGGGTCAACTGGATGTTGACCGCCGTAGCCGGGTCGGCGGGGGTATACACATGTCCCAGAAGCTGTTTCGTGACGATAGGCATGTCGCCGCTAGTCTCCGAAGTCGTCTTGACCACCTCCCAGGTCACTTTGGGCGTGATCCTGGGGACGCGTCCATAGACCTCCCGGTCGAAGTCCTCGACGATCTGTGGGCGGCGCTGTGCCCACCAGACTTTTGCCGTCGTGACCTTCTTGCCGTTCTTCAGGACAAGTGGGTCCGGCAGGTTGGCATAACGAGAGGCTTTAGATTCGTCGGTGTTTTGCGCGTTGGGCGCCGACGCGTTGAACCCGTCCGCGCCGGGCCGTAGGGCGGAGATGTGGAGCTGGCTCATCATGTTCTGATGGTCCTGCTCCGCCGTCATCGGCGCAGCGGGCGGCGGGGGATCGGCGGCATAGGCGGGCAGGGCCAAGAAGGCGGCAGCCGCCCCGAGGCCGGCGATGGACAACATTCGGACCATGAGTGGTTCACCTTTCGTCTGCTAAGTAGTCACTTGACCCGGTGGGCGGACACGCCGCGCGAGTTTTCTAAAGCGTCGGCCCAGCATCGGTCCCAGGCCGCATGGTCGGTCTGCACGGCTCCGGGATGGGACCGGCTGCGGGCGACGAAGGCTGGGTGGAAGGGGCGGCCCGTTGGGGTGCAGACTGGCTGGTAGCGCAGGTCCAAGCTCCAGCGGACGGCGTCGGTGAAGTTCGGAGTCGAGCGGTGGGGCGTGTTGCGGTGCATGAACACGAGGCCGCCCTTGCGGACGGGGACCGCGCGGGGAGGCGTGTCCGGCAGCAGGTCAGGCCGGATGGTCGTCCCCCCCTCCGCCTGGTGTTCCCGGTAGCCCCGCGCCCAAACACCGGGCATGACCTCCATGCAGCCGTTCTCGACGGTCGCGTCCACCAG
>JANOOM010000689.1:0-7706 GCA_031421335.1 Armatimonadota bacterium | reverse complement strand
GATGCCGAGGCCGAGGCCGAAACGCGCGAAGCACTCCGCCTGGCGCCCGACACGCCCAAGGCGAGCGTGCAGCTCGCCGGCATGCTGCTGCGACGTGGACAAGCGCGTGAAGCTCTGCCCTTTCTCACTAAAGCACTCGCCGCCGAGCCTTACAACGAGAAGACCATGAAGATCCTGGCGCGCGCCTACCAGCAGAGCGGACAAACGCAGCTCGCCGCTCAGCTGGGCGCGCGGGCGGACGCCCTGACGCGCGACCAGCAGCAGCTTCTTGTCCTGCAAGTGAAGGTTGGAGCCACCGCACCCGACGCCACCCTCCTCAAGCAGCTCGCCGCCCTGTACCGCCGCGTCGGGTCGGTGGACAAGGCCGAGCGCGAGGAAGCCATGGTCCGCCTCCTCAAGAGTGACCCAAAACAGGCCGCCGCCCAGATCCGCTCGTTCGGCGCCTTGTACCGTTCCGTCCTGCCCATCGCGCCTGCCGCGCCGCCCAAGTGAGCCTGCCCTCCGTGCTATCGGCTCGCTGCCGCCGTCTGCCCGCCCTCCTGCTCCTGGCCCTATTCGGCGCCTTCGCGGGCTGCGGCGGGCATCGCCCCGCCGTCCCATCGGGGGCGGCGCCCGCGCCTCCCCCTTCCCCGATCCGCTTCGTCAACGTCGTGCCGACCTGCGGCATTTCCTTTCAGTCCCCCCCGCTGCCGATCCCGCTGGGCACGAAGGAGGCTTTTGGGACCGGCTGCGCCTTCCTCGACTACGACGGCGACGGCTTGATGGACGTGCTGCTGGTCGCCGCGCCGCACGCCCTGCTGTACCGGAACCTGGGCAACGGGCGGTTCGCGGACGTCACACGCGCCGTGGGGCTGGACCAGGTCACAGGCGACTGGCGGGGCTGTGCGGTCGGCGACTACGACGGCGACGGCCGGCTGGATCTGCTGCTGACCGGGTTCCACCGGATCGCCCTGCTGCGGAACCTGCCCGGCGGGCGGGCGGGCGGGCGGTTCGTTGACGCGACACGGGCCGCTGGACTGGACCCGGGCAACGGCGGGCACTGGGCAAGCTCGGCGGGCTTCATGGGCCTGAGCGGGTCGGGGCGGCTGGACCTCGTCATCCTCAACTACCTTTCCTTCGGGCCGAAAACGCCGGACTTCTGCGAGCTGGCCCCCGGCGTCCGCAGCGGATGCCCCCCCACCAGTTACCAGGCAGAACTGCCTGAAGTCTGGCAAAACGTCGGCGGGGGCCGCTTCCAGGACGTTTCCGCCGCGTCCGGCATCCGGGCGGCCCACGGCAAAGCGCTGGTGCTGGCCTTCATGGACCTCGGCGGCAAGGGGCGGCCGGACGTCTTCATCGGCAACGACGGCCAGCCGGCCGACCTGATGCAGAACCAGACGCAGAACCAGACGCAGAACCAGGGCGGAGCCGGCGGCACGATCAAGTTCCGCGACGCCGGCGTCCTGTCCGGGCTTGACTCGGCGGCGGACGGCAGCCCCGTCTCGGCCATGGGCGCGGATTGGGCCGACTACGACCGGGACGGGCGCATGGACCTCGTCGTCACCAACTTTTCTTCTAAGCCGTTCCAGCTTTATCGGGGGCTTGGGGCGGGCGTGTTCGAACACCGGGAAAACGCCGTGGGCCTGGCCGCCCCAACCTTCCAGGCGCTCGGCTTCGGGGCCAAGTGGGCGGACGTGGACAACGACGGCTGGCCGGACATCCTGTTCGCGAACGGGCATGTCTACGACGACCCTGGCCGGCTCGACGGGTTCTCCCACTTCCGGCAGCCGCTGATGCTGTTCCACAACGAGAACGGCACCCACTTCACCGATATCGCCCCCGCCCAAGGCGGGGACCTGGCGCGGCCGATCCTCGGGCGCGGCCTGGCCAGCGGCGACTTCGACAACGACGGCCGCATGGACTTCCTCGTCGTGGACCACGGGGGCCGCCCCCTGCTCTTGCACAACTTGACGCCGTCCACCGACCACGGGGTCACGAACCACTGGATCACGTTCGACCTGCGCGCCCGCGCCCCCAACGTGTTTGCTTACGGCGCCCGGCTCACGGCGCGGGCGGCTGGGCGGGTCTGGGTCGGCTTCGTTTCGCCCGCTTCCAGCTACTTGTCGTCCTCCGACCCGCGCCTCCACTTCGGCCTGGGGCCGGTCACCGCCCTGGACAGTGTCCAGGTGGACTGGCCGGACGGGCAGCAGCAGACCCTGCACGCCGTCCGCGCCGACCGCATCCTGCGCGTCCAGGAGGGAAATCGGCCTTGAAAGGCCGGTCTACTGACCGAGCAAAACCGCTCTGCGGTTGAAGAGAGGTCCCATAAGGGCGCGATTCATCGCGCCTTTTCTCGGTTAATACTAGACCGCCCTTCTTCATCCCCGCCCTTCTTCATCAGATTTTCATGCGGCTTTGGTATAACTCCCCCGCCCCAAACGTGCCAAAAGGCGCCGCAAGTGAACTTAAAATGGTTTCGGAGTGAACTTTGCGGCGGGCAGCGCGTCCGGACTACTGACGGCCGCCGTCCTGTGATCAGATCAGTCAAGGAGTTCCGCACATGTTACACACCCAGCCAGACCCCCACCCGATCACGCGCCACACGTCCGGCCGGGTCCGAGCGTTCACTTTGATCGAACTGCTTGTCGTTATTGCGATTATCGCGATCCTCGCGGCGATCTTGTTCCCCGTCTTCCAAAAGGTCCGCGAGAACGCCCGCCGCACGTCCTGCCAGTCTAACCTGAAACAACTCGGCCTAGGGCTGACCCAATACACCCAGGACAACGATGAGCAGTTCCCCAAGTGTGTCAACGGCGGCGGCACGGGGTGGGGGGCCTGCATCTATCCCTTCGTCAAGAGCACGGGCGTTTACAAGTGCCCGGACGATCCCACCAGCACGGCGACCAACCTGAATGGGAACGGCGAGACCGACGTCCCGGTCTCCTACGCGATCAACCCGAACGTGCCCATCGCCGGGCTGGCCCAGCAGAACTCGCCCGCTTCCACCGTGCTTCTGTCTGAGGTGCAGGGGGCGCGGACCGACCTCACCAACACCCTGAACGATCCGGGCAGCTACAACACCTACAGCTCGCCCAGCGGCAACGGCGGCGACGGCGGCGGCGCGGGCTACATAGACTGGGCCGCGGGCACCAAATACGTCAGCGCTGTCAGCAACACCATAGGCCTGGGCCAGCCTCCATGCAGCAATTACACGAACTATTTGCTCAACCCCGTCCACAATGGTGGCTCCAACTTCCTGCTCGCCGACACGCACGTCAAGTACCTGCGCGGCGGCCAGGTCTCACCCGGCGCGACCAACCCCGACCCGAACGGAGACCAGTCCAACGGCTGCGGGACCGCCGCTGGGACCGCCTTCTCCGGCAAGGGCTTCGCGGCCACGTTCAGCACCAACTAGTGGGCTAACTTGGTAGAACCGATAGGTCTGGTCTCTTCTGTCCGCACAGGCAAACGACCTACCGCTTCTACCAAGTCAGACCACCAGGTGCGCGGTTGAAGAAAGATACCGTCAGGGGTTTCCACACCTCCGTCCGTGCCCCTCGCCCGCTTGACAATCCGCCCCCATGCCCCTATAATAAAGGTGCAATGAAGCTCTTAAAACCACGCCTCTTTTTCTCGCTTTTCGCCCTGCTCCTGGCCGGCGGCGTCTTGACCGGCTGCCACCATGAGATCGCCGCGCCGTCCGTCACTGGGGAGCCGCCCGCGCCCCCGGCCCCGACGGGACCGCCGCTGTTCACCGATGTCGCCAGCCGCGCCGGCCTGCGCTATCAGTGGACCGTCACCGGCCCGCGCCCGCTCAACATCTTGCAGACCATCGGCAACGGGTGCGCCTTTCTGGACTATGACAACTCGGGCAACTTGTCGGTCCTGCTGGTCGGCACCGACCACGTCGCCCTGTTCAAAGGCGACGGGCACGGGCATTTCACCGATGTCTCGCACGCGATGGGCCTGGACGTGCTCAAGGGCCACTTTTTAGGCTGCGCCGTGGGCGACTACGACGGCGACGGCTTCGACGATGTGTATATCTCGGGCTACCAGACCGGGATACTCCTGCACAACGAGGGCGGGAAGCACTTCAAGGACGCGACGGCGCAAGACGGCCTGAAGCCGCAGCCGTGGGGGACCTCAGCGGCCTGGGCCGAGACCGTCCCCGGCTCGGGCAAGCTGGACTTGTTCGTCGCCAACTACGCCGACTTCGGCGCGGACCCCAAGAAGTACCCGCAGCTCTGCGACTCGCACGGCGTCAAGACGTCCTGCGGCCCGCGCTACTACACCCCCCTGAAGGGCGTCCTGTACCGGAACCTCGGGGCGGGCCGCTTCCTCGATGTCAGCAAAGCCGCCGGCATCGGCGCGACGAACGGGCGCGGGCTGGGCGCCGCTTGGGCGCCCCTGGAGCCGGGCGAAGCGCCGAGCCTCGCGGTCTCAAACGACGAGATGGCCGGCGACCTGCTGCGCCCGGACGGCAAAAGCGCCGCCCACTATACGAACATCGGGACGCAGGCGGGCACTGCCTTCGACCGGGACGGCCAGATCCATGGCGGCATGGGGACGGACTGGGGGGACTACGCGGGGGACGGGCGGCTGGATTTGTTCGTCGCGACCTTCCAAGGAGAAGCGAAGTCGCTGTACCACAACGACGGGGCGGGCCAGTTCTCCGACGTCTCCTACCGGACGGGCCTGGCCCCGCCGACCATCCCGCACGTCGCCTTCGGCTGCAAGCTGTTCGACTACGACAATGATGGGCACCTCGATGTCATCCTCGCCAACGGCCACGTCCAGGACAACATCCACGACATAGACACGAGCACGACCTACAAGCAGCCCTTGCAGCTCTTCCACAATTCCGGCACGACCCCGCTGACCTTCGACGACGCTTCCGCGCAGGGCGGCCCGGCCTTCGCCCAGCCGCTGGTCGGGCGCGGCCTGGCCGTCGGCGACTTCGACAACGACGGCCGGCAGGACGTCCTGGTCGTGGACAGCGAAGGCAAGCCTTTGTTACTGCACAACGAGGCCACGAGCGCGAACCACTGGCTCGGCGTCCGCTTGATCGGCACGAAAAGCAACCGCGACGGCATCGGCGCCCTGCTGACGGCGACGGCCGGCGGGCGCAGGATGCTGCGCCTGTGCCACACGGACGGCTCGTACCTGTCGGCCTCGGACCGCCGTGTTCACTTCGGCCTGGGCGCGGCGACCAAAGCAGACACCCTCTCGATCCGCTGGCCGAGTGGCCTGACGCAGACGCTCAAAAACGTGCCGGGCGACAAGTACATCACGGTGCGCGAGGGGAAGTAGGTAGGGCCGCGACTCATCGCGCCCTACTTCCCCGCGGGTGCCGCCAGGGGTTTTCACGCCCCCGGCACGCCCGCCTTCTTCCGCCGGGCCGCCACGAACAGGCCCCCCGCCCCAAACGTCAGCAGCAGGCCCAACGAGGCCACCCCGGAACTGCCTGGCGATCGGGCGCCGCTTGTCACCATT
Source organism: Armatimonadota bacterium (assembly GCA_031421335.1). Classification (GTDB taxonomy): domain Bacteria; phylum Armatimonadota; class Armatimonadia; order Armatimonadales; family Capsulimonadaceae; genus JANXMY01. Next base: position 2,234 of record JANOOM010000689.1, on the reverse strand, counting down.
CTGCCCTGGCCTTGTGGGTCTGGCAGCTCATGCCGCCCTGCACACGCCTTTCCTGTCCTGCCGCAGCCTTGCAGGAATTCGCGCGCCCCGCGCCGAACTCATCCCAATACTCTCTGTCATCGTCCCTATTAGGAGTCTCCCTTGGCCCAAGTCACCCTTACCCATCTCTATAAGCGGTTCGACAAGACGGTCGCCGTCAACGACCTCAACCTCGACATTCGGGACCGCGAGTTCATGGTGCTCGTCGGACCGTCCGGCTGCGGCAAGACCACCGCCCTGCGGATGATCGCCGGGCTGGAGGAAATCTCCGACGGCGATATCCGCATCGGCGAGCGCGTCGTCAACACCGTCTCCCCCAAGGACCGAGATATCGCCATGGTGTTCCAGAACTACGCCTTGTACCCGCACATGAGCGTCTACGACAACATGGCTTTTGGTCTGAAGCTCAGGCGCGTCCCCAAATCGGACATTGACAAGCGCGTCGGCGAGGCCGCCGGGCTGCTTGGCATCGAGGCGCTGCTCCAGAGGCGCCCCGGCCAGCTCTCGGGCGGACAGCGCCAGCGCGTCGCCCTGGGCCGAGCCATCGTGCGTGAGCCGCAGGTGTTTTTGATGGACGAGCCTTTGTCCAACCTCGACGCCAAGCTGCGCGTGCAGACGCGGGCCGAGCTGATCAAGCTGCACCGGCGGCTCGGCATCACGACCATCTACGTCACCCACGACCAGGTGGAAGCGATGACGATGGGGGACCGGATCGCGGTCATGTCCGGCGGGCAGTTGCAGCAGTGCGCGCCGCCGATGGAGATCTTCTTGCACCCGGTCAACATGTTCGTCGCTGGCTTCATCGGCACACCCTCCATGAACTTCCTGAAAGCGACGCTCAAGAAGGAAAACGGGGGGTACGTCGTGGACGGCGGCGGCTTCACCGTTTCGGCCCCGCCCGCGCCCGCCGGCGTCCTGGAAGCTTACGTCGGCAAGCCCGTCGTCTTCGGCGTCCGCCCCTCCGACATCTTCGATAAGGCCCTCCGCAACCCCGTGGACGCCGCGCCCGGCAACACCCTGCGGACGGCCGTGGACGTGTCCGAGCCGATGGGCGACATCATCACTTTGTACCTGACCTGCGGGACGCACTCGCTGGTGGCGACAATAGACGCCGAGACGGGCGCGAAGGACGGGGAAGCGCTGGATGTCGTGCTGGACCTCGCCAAGACGCACTTGTTCGACCCGGAAACGGAGCAGGCGATCTGCTAAAATTGCGCGAAGACCGGCATGGGCAGGATAACATAGCCCCAGCCAAGACGACTAGAGGAGCCAAGACGACTAGAGGAGACACGACGACATGACCGTTTCGCTGACCAAACGCACTTTCGCACACACTTTCGCACACACTTTCGCAGGCACGTTTGCGCGCGCTTTCACCGGGGGCGCCCTGATCCTGGCGATGGGGAGCTTCCAAGGCGCCGCCCACGCGCAGGCGCCCGCCGACACCGCCCTGCCCGCCACGACCGCGCCGGCAACCGCCCCGCCGGCCCCGACGCCGCCCGCGAACGACCCGGCCTCGTCCAGCCCCAAGAAGCGCGCCCGGTTCCGCATCGGGCCGGAGATCGGCGTGTACCTGCCGACGTCCTCCAAGGCGCGCTCCCAATTCGGCAACACCTGGCTGACCGTCGGCCTCGGGATCGGCAGCATCGGGCGGGTCACGACGTCGGGGCAGACCTCCCTCGACCTCCAGATCCTTTACCAGTCCAAGAACGGCAATCACGCCTTCCTCGCCCCCATCGGCATCGGCTACCGGAAGGCACTGAGCCAGGACAGCGCGGCCACCCCCTACGTCGGCGCGACGGCGGACTTCTACCTCGCGGACCTGCGCTCGGGCGATTACGACGTGCATTCGGGCCTCCGTACCGGTTTCGGCGGCAGCGCCCTGGCCGGCATCAACTTCAACGACAGTGGGTTCCTGGAAGCGCGGTACCTCATCGTCTCGCGCATCAAGGGCTTCGACCTGAGCGGCCTGGATGTAACGGCGGGGTATCGGTTCTGAACCCACCCCGGCACAAGTGCCGACCCTCCCGAAACGGGAGGGTGGGGCGAGAAGGTTGTCGGTGAGTTTTGTGGGATGATTAGAAGATGGAGCGGTTAAAGGGGCTGCCCGGAGAGGCCGGAGCGCCACTGGCCGGAGATCCAATGGCCACAGCTCAAATCTCCTGTGCGCAACTTGCATGAGCGCAACAGGCCGG
>JANOOM010000688.1:0-4917 GCA_031421335.1 Armatimonadota bacterium | reverse complement strand
ATTTGCGGGCGTCCCCGCCCTCGGGCGGCAGCGACACGGCCTCCTTCAACGTGACGCGGCGGGAGACGGGCGGTGGGAGAGTGTACAGCGTGGCCTCATACGCGCAGGGCCCAGCGTAGAGCAGCAGGGCAGGGTCCTGCTGGCGCCGGACGATGCCCTCATAGGTGTCGGCGGCCTGGTTCTTGTCGAGCAGCCGCCCGACCATCTTCCGGTCGCCGTCGTACAGGGCGAAGTCCGAGACGGTGGCCCCCTCTGGCAATGGAAACAGGTACGAGCCTTCCTGCGGCCGGTCGGTGTCGTTGCGCCATGTCTGCTCGACCTCGGTCTGGGCGATATCGCCTGTGATAGCCGTGCGGATGTGGACCGCGTCAATAGTCAGCACCTGCTGGAAGGCCGGCCGCCAGATCGGTGGGGGGCGCCAGTCCGGCGGGCTGGGCCAGATCGCCGGGCGCGCGGCGATCTGCTGCCGGACCTGGGTATGAAGTGTCTTCGGGGCGCGGGCGGCGTCCAGGGCGCCGGCCCCGGCGATCAGGGGCAGGGCGAGCAGCAGCATCTGGCGGGTGTGAATGGTCGGCATCACGATTCTCCTTGCGAAGGGGCTTCCTGCGGGGTTAGACCCGCGCCGCCCGACGCACCTTCAATCCGCCCCGTTCGGGTATCATTGCTGCCATGACATTCTTGCGCGCGTCCCTTTCCGCTCTCCTGCTGGCCCTTTTGCTGTCGCCCGGCCTTGCCGCGCCGCCGCCCCCGGCCAAGCCGCCGCTCCTTATGGCCCACTATATGCCCTGGTTCGAGGCCAAGTCGACCAGCAAAGGGTGGGGATGGCACTGGACCATGAACCACTTCCATCCGGATACCGTGACGGACGGGCGGCGCGAAGTCGCCTCCCACTTCTATCCCCTGATGGGCCTGTACGACTCGGGCGACCCGGACGCCTTGGACTGCCACGTCCTGCTGATGAAGCTGGCCGGCATTGACGGCGTGCTGATTGACTGGTACGGGACTGATGACTATTCAGATTACGGCCTCCTCCACCGGAATACGCTGGCGATGATCAAGGCCGTCAAGAAGGCGAAGATGCGTTACGCGGTCGTCTACGAGGACCAGACCCTGCCGAAGCTCATCAAAGGCCACGTCATCACCGAGGCGGGCGCCGTGCCGCATGGCAAGGAGCTGATGAGCTGGGTGCAGGCGCACTGGTTCTCCGACCCCGCCTATCTAACCCAAGAGGGGCGCCCCGTTTTCCTCGTCTTTGGGAGCGGCTACTATGCCCCCGACCAGTGGACCCAGATGTTCGCCGGGCTGCCCCGCGCGCCACTCTTCTTCACCGAGGAGCAGCGCCGCGCGCCCGCCGACGGCGTCTTCGCCTGGCCCCAGCCGCAGGGCGGGGCGGCGTCGAGTTACCTCGCTCTGGACCGCTTCTACGCTGCCGCTCCGAATTGGCCGTTCTTTATCCCGGCCGCTTGGCCGCGCTTCCAGGACATCTACGCCCAGGCCGGCGTCCAGCCCGGCTACGGCATCATCGGCGACCGCGATGGCCTTACCTACGCCGAGACGTTGGAGCGCGCCCTCAACAGCAAGGCCCCCGTCGTCCAGCTCGTCACCTGGAACGACTGGGGCGAGGGGACACAGATCGAGCCGTCGGTCGAGGCGGGTTACCGCGACCTCGAAACCACCCAGCGCGAGCGCCGCCGCCTCCATGCCACCTTCCCCTACGCGGCGGCCGATCTGCGGCTTCCGGTCGCCCTCTATGCGCTTCAGAAAGAAGCTGGGGCCGACCCCGCAAAGCGCACGAAGCTGGACGCGATCTCGCGCCTGCTGTTCGCCGGGCGAATTGGCCGGGCGCGGACGCTGCTGGCGGAACAGCCGCATGTCACAGGGGGTGTGACACTGTGACACTAGCAAGATTTGCCATGCATAAGTCCCTCGCCTTCGCCCTCTGCGTGCTGCTGATGGCCGCTCTGCCGCCATTGCGCGCCCAGAGTTTGACATACAGCACGTCCTGGGTCGGCAACACGTTCGGCGGCGAGGTGGTGCCGGGCCTGCCCTATCACAAGCATGTCCAGATCAGCGCGGATGACGTCTTTGTCGCCCCGGACGGCACCGTCTACACGGACACTGGCTGGGACGAGAACGGCTACGAGGCCGGATTTTATCGTGACGGCGACGTGCGTGGCGCTCTGGAAGAGCTCAGCCACGGCTGGGGACGGGCTGGCGGCGGGGCGGTCACGGCCGGCGACAAGTATGTCTACGCCGCCATGACCCAGAGCGGCGACGATGGGGCCAACAAGAACCTGAACGCTAATGGCCTGCGCCAGTACCCCGACCCAAAAAATCTGTGGTACTGCGTCCGCCGATTCACGCGCGACGGCCGCTCCGCCCCGTTCCCGGCCGGTCTGGGCTGGAAGAACGATATGCTGCTCGTCAGCCCGGCGCAGCAGGATGCGCTTGGCCACTATCCGGACCTCGCCGTGAAGGGGCTGGCCGCCGATGCCCGCCGGCTCTACGTCAGCGACCCGGCCCACAGCCGGGTGTGCGTCTTCGACGCCGAAACGCTGGCCCCCTTGACGTCCTGGCCGTGCGAGCGTCCCGGCAAGCTCGCCCTGGGCGCGGTGGGGCGGCTCTGGGTGCTCCAATCCGGGACCGTGCCGCCGCGCCGCGTCCTGAGTCTGGAAACGCGCACCGGCGCCCTCCTGCCGAGCCAGATCGCCGGGCCGGCGGGCTGGGACCCCCAGGGTATCGCCGCCGACCGGCAAGGGCATGTGCTGGTCGCAGACAGCGGGCCGGACCAGAACGTCAAGATCTACAGCGTCCATTCCCCCTCGTCGCGGACGCGCATCCTGATGCGGCCGTTCGGCGTCCGGGGCGGGCTGCTGGCCGCCACGCCGGGGCAGGTCGGCGCGCAACGCTTCAACATGCCGGTCGGCGCCGGCCTGGACCGCTCGGCGAATATCACCGTCTACTCGCGCGGGTCGGTCGCGGGCGGCGGATCGGTGATCGAGAGCTACGCGCGGTCAGGCGCGCGCCTGTGGCGGTTGCTCGGCTTGGAATTCATTGATTGCGCCGAGCCGGACCCCGCCTCCGAGGCTGACGTTTACACCAAGGAAGAGCACTTCGTCATGGACTACGCCCGGCCCGCTGGGCGGCAGTGGGACTATCAGGGGTACACCGTCAACCGCTTCCGCTACCCCGACGACCCGCGCCTGCACACCGGCGCGACCTCGGTCTTCGTCCGGCGCATTCAGGGCCATCGGTTCTTGTTCACGACCGATATGTATTCGTCCGCCCTTGCCGCCTACCGCTTCCAGCCGGCCACGGATGGCGAAACGGCCGTCCCCTCCGTGCTGTTCGCCAAGGGACATTACAGGCCTGAAGACAAGTCCGTCTGGCCTGCCGCCCAGCCCAAAAAGGGCGAGTGGCTCTGGCGCGACTTGAACGGCGACGGCAAAATGAATGCAGGCGAGTTCGCCCAGCCCGGCACGGACAAAGACGCGCCGAACGGGTGGGGGTGGAGCGTGGACAGCGCGGGCGGCGTCTGGCAGGCTTCCGACCGGGACGGCCTGCGCGAGTTTCCCTGCCTCGGGTTGGACGCGCACGGCAGCCCGCTTTACTCCTACACCTCTTTGAAGACTGTCCTCATGCCCGCGCCGTTCGTCGAGCTGTGCCGGGCCGAGTACCGGCCCGAGACGGATACGATGTTTCTGAGCGGCTACACGCCCGAGCGCCCGCATGCGGGCGGTGAATGGGGGACGGTCGGGACTGAGATCGCCCGCTATGACCATTGGAGCCAGGGCAGCCCAAAGGCCGCCCAACGGATCGTGCTGCCTTACGACGGCAAGCGCGACGCGCAGGTCTATATCAAAGCGATGTGCGTCGCCGGGGACTTCGTGTTCGCCGCCGAGAGCCGCGACCCCGAGCGCGTCTTCGTCTATGACGTCCGCACCGGCGTTTTGCAGGGCACGATGCAGCCGGACGCGGCCGTCGGCAAGAATAGCGGCTGGATAGACACCCCCTACGGCATCCGCGCGGTCAGGCGCGCGAGCGGCGAGTATCTGGTCTTCGTCGAGGAAGATCTGGACGCCAAGGTCCTCTTGTACCGCTGGACGCCGCCCCATTAAAAACCGCCCGCGTCGGGTGCTGGAAGTACACCATGAAGCAGACCGGTCTCAGCCTTCTCGCCGCGTTCGTCCTGCTGTCGCTATGGGCTTTGGCTGGCACGAGATCGGGCCGGGCGAGGGCGGCAGGTGCTGGGCCGTGCTGGGGCAGTCGACCCGAAGACGCCGCGCACGGTTTGGATCGGCTCGACGCACGGCGTCTTCAAGAGCGAGGACGGCGGCCTGAGCCGGAAGGCGAGTCGGGGCGTCGAGCCAGACGACTCGGTCGGGGCCGCCGCGCGTATCCATGAGCGCATCCGCAATCGAAGGCATGACTTCTGCCACCAGAACGCTTGGCGCATTGTCAATCGGTTCGGCGTCATTGCTTTCGAGAAACTGAGCGTCGAGAACATGACTTGCCGCCCGAAGGCCAACCCAGACCCAAACAACGAGGGGCAATTTCTTCCCAATGGAGCCAGCGCAAAGGCGGGCCTCAACAAGTCCATTGCGGATGCCGCCTGGTCACAGCTCCGTTCTACTCTCGCGTCGAAGGCTGAAAGTGCTGGGCGTGAGACACTGGCCGTCAACACTGCCTATACTTCGCAGGACTGTTCGGGATGCGGCTACCGCCCGGACGGGCTGGGAGGCCGCACCAAGAAGAAGTTGTCGGAACGTTGGCACCTGTGTCCGATGTGCAGCCTCTCCGTAGATCGTGATACCAATGCCGTCGTCAATATATTAGACCTCTTACATAACTGATGTTACGCGGCGGCTGAGGGACCGGGCCGGGGGAGCCTGGGCGAGTGCCGGGCGGGTTCGGGCG
>JANOOM010000687.1:0-9716 GCA_031421335.1 Armatimonadota bacterium | reverse complement strand
GGGTCGCGCCATGATGCGTCACCTGCCACGATTGCGAGTAGATGTAGGGCATCAGGCGGTAGCGCAGGGCGTCGTATCGGAGCAGCGTCGCCTGCGTTTCCGGCCCGAAGCGCCACATCTCTGTGGCGGTCGAGGTGCCGTGGATGCGGCAGATGGGACAGAAGGCCCCCCACTCGAACCAGCGCGTGAACAGCTCGCGGTACGCGGGGTTGGCATTGCCGCCGGGGTAGTTGACGAAGAACGCGCCGATGTCCGTGGTCCAGTAGGGGATGCCGGATAGGCAGAAGTTCAGCCCGGCGGGGATCTGGTGGCCGAACACGTCCCACGAGGCCGTGATGTCGCCCGACCAGGTCGCCGCGCCGTTCCGCTGCTGGCCCGCATAGGCCGACCGGGTCAGGATGAAGACGCGCTTGTGCGGGTCGGCGGCCCGCTGGCCCAACGAGACCGCCGTCGTGTGCATCAGCGGGAAGGCGTTCAAGACGCGCGCCCCCAGACCCGCCGCCGTTGGGACGCGGCGGTAGGCCCGCATGTCTACCTCGGGCTCGGAGGCGTCCAGCCACCAGGCGTCCACGCCTTTGGCGAAGAGCTGGTCCCGCATAAGTTTCCAGTAGAGGGCGCGGGCGCCCGCAGAGTGCGGGTCGTAATAGCGCGCGTCCTCGCCCAAGGCGGGGTACAAAAAGCCCGCCGCGTTCATGGCATCGAAGTTCGCGTCCGGGTTGGTCTGGCTCCCCGGCGCGAACTTGCCCCAGACGGAGATCATAAGGTGCAGGTGGTACTTGTCGTGCAGGGCGGCAATGCCCGCAGCGGGGTCCGGATAGCGCTTCGGGTCGAACCGGTGCGACCCCCACGGGGCGGGGTCCCAGTAGAACCAGTCCTGGACTAGATTATCAATAGGCAGGTGGCGCGTCCGGTATTCGGCGGCGATGTCCAGCCACTCCTGCTGTGAGCTATAACGCTCCTTGCTCTGCCAGAACCCCAAGGCCCACTTGGGCGGCAAAGGGGCCGGGCCGGTCGCCTGACGGTAGGCCGCGATGACCGCATCAATCTTGGGGCCGTAGAAGACGTAATAGTCAATCGTGTCCGCCGCCTCCGAAGCCCAGGTCAGGGCGCGGGAGCCGCCGGGCGGGTGCCACCGGAGCCGGGCCACGGCGTCGCGCGTGTTCTGGAAATACTCCATACGGATCGTATGGCGGCTGCGTGCGGCCAGCCGCACCGTCGCCGAGTCCGCGCGGGTCGCGTGGACGTTCCAGTCATCTATGACCTGTTTCCCGTCCACCCAGAGCCGGGCGCCGTCGTCGCTCGTGGTCACGAAAGTGTAGTCGCCGCCCGCTCCCGCCTGAACCGAGCCGGTCCAGCGGACGCTGAAGTTCTCCGGCCCCAGTCCCGCAAGAGGAGCCGCCTTCCAGTCGAAATCAACGCCGGCGTCGGTGCGTGTCGTTACCAGCGTTTTCAAGTCCTGGCCCTGGAAATAGTCCGCCGTCAGGCCGCCCGGTTTGCCGTCCGTCGTGAACAATTGTGCGGGCGGAATCGGGATGTCTGGGACTGTCCCAACCGAAACCTCCGTATGGGCGGGGTTGTTCCAGAGTACCCCGTAGCCCCGGCTGGAGACCAGGAACGGGACGGCGACTTCTCGGTTGGTCTGCTCCAAGGTGACGACGCTGCCCCGGTAGTCCATTAGGCCGTCCTGATGCTGGCCAAGCCCATAGATCGCCTCATCGGCGGGCTGGGCAAACGACAGTGCCGACGTATAAGCCGCTTCAGGGACCGGCCCGTCCAGCGTCGCCGCCGCCATGCGGCGCCCGCCGGGCGTCTCGGACAGGAACGTCTTGCCCAATGCATCGAAGAACCTGACTGCGCCCGTCTTCCGGTCTATTTGCGCCCGCATCAGGGTCGTCGTCAGCGTCACAGCCGACGCGCTCTGCGTCAGGCGGAACGGCGTCGGCGCGAAGCGGGCGTTGACGACCGGCACACGCGGCGCGGGGAACGTCCCGGTCGGGCTATAGGTGACGCGCACGATGCGCGGCGTCAGCACCTGCAAGCGCAGCGCCCCGCGCGGCATCGTCAGCGTCACGCCGTCCGGTTGGGTCTGCACGGCCCGCGCGGGCCTGAGTGGGACCGACTTTTGCGGTGCGGCACTGACGGACGCGGCGGCGACCAGTGCCGCGAGGCCGACGAGGAGAACTGTTGTATTGGTCATGGGGCTTCCACCTTTGATGTGCGGCGATGAAACTCGTAGGGACGCTGCTTGCTGCGCTTTCTTGCTGCTCCCCACCTTCGTGAACGTCAGGACCTTCGTGAACGTTAGGCTTGGCAGCGTACCAGGCTTGGCGGCGCGTGTTGTCAGAGAAAGGCGCGATAAATCGCGCCCCCAGGCCGTTCCCTCTTCTGCCCGCGAAGGCGGGGAGCTGCTCTGCTAAAGCCCCGCCGTTCAGGGCAGGGAACTGACCCCGACGAACACCCTCAGCGCGAAGTGACGTTGACGTAGCGGTAGTTGAACCGCCCGTCGGGGGCGCTGTCGCCGATGTACCACCAGTCGTTGATGCGGCTCGGGGCGCCGCCGACGGGAGCATTGTCTACCCAGTGGAAGTCGAACGCCGTTCGCGCCAGGTCCGGGAGGCCGAGCAGGGCACGCGGGACGGTGACGGCCATCTCATTGCCTGCCGCGCGGTAATGCACCGGCCACGTCTTGCCGTCGGACAGGCGCTTGAGCGTCGTCGTGGTGGCATCAATCACCCGGCTGTTGACGACAAAGTCATAGCCGTTCCAGCCCGTCTTCGGGTCCAGGTCGGCGTCAATCAAGAGCTGCATCCAGTCCTTGCCCGTATGGGGCGTCAGCGCCGCCGCCGTGTGGACGTAGAAGTAGACGTTTTTCGCGTCACAAGCGACGCGGGCGCTGGTGATGTCGTTGCGGCCCGAAGTGTCTGTGTAGTGCAGCTTGCCCCACCCGGCATGGTCCCGGTGTTCGGTGTCGCCGGCGGCGTCGAGGTACACGGGCTGGACGCCGCCCCAGGCCGCGAGCGAGCGGGGGGCATGAAAGCCGTGCGCGACTGTCTGAACGTGGGTGCCCTTGAAGCGGCGGATGCCGGCGACCATCTGGAAATAATAATCGTCCCCATAGCCGCCCTTTTCGGTCGTCTTCATGGGCATGACGTCGCGGCTGAATTCCTCGGTGAAGTTGTCCACGAAGAACGTCCCGCCCTTGACTTGCGGGTGTCCGGCGAACGTCCCTGGCCCACCCGCCGCGAAGCGCTGGGCCACCCACTCGTTCCAGCCGGTGACGAGGATGAACTGCGGGTCTATTCGCAGCGCCCGCTCCCACTGCTGGGCGAACTGCGTTCCCTTGTCGGTGTTCGCCACCCTGTACTGGCTGTCAACGAGCGGCTCCGTGCCGTGCCCCCACTGTTCTTCACTCTGGTAAGAGCGCCCCAGGCTGTCCGTCGGGTGTCCGGCGACCGAGACCGGCACTTCTTCGGGGTGATTGGGGGCGTCGTGCCAGCCGGCGCGCTGAGGGTACTTGTCTATCCACTGCCACTTGTCCTGCCCGGGGTCCCAGGCCCAAGAGTTTCTCCAGGTGAAGAAGTCTACGACCTTCGGGTCCATGGGCGTGCCGTTGCCCATCTTGCCGCCCTTGTTGCCCAATATCAGCGGCTTACCTTCCCACTGGAACCAGAGGTCTTTGTATTCACCTTTGGAGTAGAAGTCGTCATAAAGCTGTGTCACCGTCCTGCCTTGCGCGGCGTGCGTGAGGAATGCGATCTGCGGGGCGCGAATGCCCGCCCGGCGCATATCCTGGGCGATGCGGCAGACGAGGCCATAAATCTTGGGATAAGTGAAGGCGTTCGTGACATCGAAGAAGATCACGTCCACGCCGGCGTCGGCCAGCATTTGCAGATTGTGGCGATGGACCCAGGGGTCGTCGGAAAGAAAATACCCGACGGCAGGCTCGCCCCACCAGTGGAAAGCGCCCATGGGGCCATAGGGGTGGGCGGCGGGGTCGGCGACCGTGAGGGTGTTGTCGTAGGGTCCGTCCGTGCCGTGCTGCCCGTGCCAGAGGAAGTAAAAGACGCCGACGGACTTGCCGGGGCGCGGGGCCGTGCTGCCGGCGGGCAGCGTCCGCCCGAGGGCGTCGGTTGCGACCCAGGTGTCGGGTGCCAAGGCGCGCTGCGCGCGGGCGGAGAGCGCCCCGAGGGAGAATAAGACCACTAGAACGAGTGCGAGAAGGTGTGATTTCATGGGGGCGGTCCTTACAAGAGCCACGGGTTAAAACCCGAGGCACCGAAAAGTACAGCGTCCAGGGGACGCAAGACCCAGACAGGAAGGCAGCTGGACACTCATGCGGCATAACAAGTGGCTGCAATATGATGTTAGGCCCGAGGTTCAGCCGTTTCCCGTAACCGGGGAGAGAGGATCACAATAGGACCCGCGACGTCGACCTCTAAGTCTACAAACATCGTGAGTTCCATGTGCGCCTTGTATCCTGCTGGGAGCCGAAGTACGACGACGGCTTGGCCCTGTGCATCTTCCAGAATATGCCGCAACTGTCTAACGGTGAGCTGATGCGGCAAAGGTTCATTCGCCATTTTTTGTCCCCGCTATGCAAAGCAGATGCCATATTTTCCTGCTTTTTCCGCTCTTCCGTCCCCTGGACGGTGAGCTTTTCAGTGCCTCGGGTTTCAACCCGTGGCATTCACTTGAGGCCCCCCTGTTCACCTCGCAGGAGAGAAGCCCGGTCATCTAAAGAGCGCGTCATCGTCAGCCGCAGCAGGACGACGCCGTGACTCGGCACCGAAGCGGCGTACCTGTCGCCGAAGCGGCCCATGTCTCGGCGGAGCCACAGATCGCGGACGGCGTAGCGGCCCGTGATGCCGAGTTTGGGCCAGTCGGCGGTGACGGTGTCTTCCAGGTCACTCCGGTTGAACAGGCCGACGGCGAGTGACCCGTCGGCCAGCTTCTTGGACCAGACTTCAAGGCCCTCGGCCTGCGAGACCGGCCCGCCCGCCGCGCCCAGGCTGTCCTGGTTGATAGCCAGCACTTCGGGGTTCGTCAGCAGGGCCAGTGTCCAGGGATCGTTGTCCGGCAGGGTGGCCCCGACCATCAGCGGCGAGGGCAGGAGGGACCAGAGGGACAGCAGTGTCATCTGCTCGGGGTGCGTGAAGCGCGTCCTTCTGTCCGCGCCGACAGGGCGGCCCCCGAGCGAGAGGTGGCCCAGAGGCAGCATGTCGCCGTCCGGCCAGTGGCCGGGGGCGGCGTAGCCGCGCCATTTTGCGCCCAACGTGAACTCGTGGTCCAGGGCGCCCCAGCCGTCCCAGAAGTCACCAGACGCGCGCCACATATTCGCGTGGGCGGCGACGTGCGCTCCGTTGGCCAGCAATGTCTCGCCCGGCGAAAGGCTGTAAACGATGGACCGGCCGCACTTGTCTATCGCATGGCGGACGGCCTCGATCTCATCAGCATGGTAGGGCGACGAAGTATCGTCCATCTTGACGAAGTCCACGCCCCAGGACGCATACAGCCGGAACAGCGAGTCGTAGTACGCTTGACCGGCGGGCGTTCCGCCCCGGACGCCGTACATGTCGGGACACCAGGGGCAGGTGTCGCCCGTGTTCGCCGCGTCGGCGGCTGTGTACGAGGAGCCGTCAATCGGCAGGTTCGCCCTCACGGCATTGCGCGGGATGCCGCGCATGATGTGGATGCCGAACCGCAGGCCCATGGCGTGAATCTGGTCGGCTAGGCCCTTGAAGCCCCGCCCATCGGCCGCCGAGGGGAAGCGGTTCGCCGGGGGCAGGAGGCGGCCAAAGCCGTCCATCGTCAGCGCCTCGCCCGCCGCGCCGGCGTCGGGTGCGGTCGCCGAGGCGGGGTCATACCAGCGGTAGTCCACGACGACGTACTGCCAGCCGTAGGGCTGCATGTTCTCGCGCAGGTAGCGGGCGTTGGCAAGCGTTTGGGCCTCGCTGACGTTGCTGCCGTAAGCGTCGTAGCTGTTCCAGCCCATCGGCGGCGTCCGCGCCAGTGTTGGCCCGGCGACGAAGTGTACCATGCGCTCCGCCCGGCCAGTGCGGTTACGGGCACCGATCTGAACGGCGTAGTCGCCGGGCCGCGCCAGCACCCCCGTGATGATGCCCGAGGGCGCGAGCGTCAGGCCCTCCGGTAAGTCGGCGGCGGTGAACGTCATCGGCCGCTCTCCAGTGACCGGGACCGACCACAAGAGCGGCGTGCCAGGAAAGATGCCGACGACAAAGGGGCCATTGATCTGCGGGGCGGCGGGCGCGGCGGATCGGGCGATGACCGGCTCCCGCGCCGCCAGCGTGATCGTGTGCGGAGAAGCACCCGTCACCTCGAACTTGGCATCGGCCCAGTCGGCGTGGTCGAATTCGAAGCCGTCCCCGCCGTCCGTGACGCACAGGAGGATCTGCTTTTGGCCCGTCAGATTCACGTCCGCAGTCTTGGGCCGCTGACCCTGACGCATGATGCCGCTCGCCCAGAGCATCCTGCGATGGTCGCCGATGACCTGGAACTCGGCGCTGCCCCTGCCGCCGCCCACCTCGTCGTCAATGCCCACCGTCGCTGTGAACCGCTTCGCGCCGCCACTGAGGGCGACGGCTAACAGACCGTGCGAGTGCGTCCCAACGCCATGCGCGTAGACTTTGCCGGACAGCGTCAAGGCGTGGCCGTCCACGGACTTGTCGGCCTGCGGCCTGCCGTAGCCCTGCGTGGCCCGCGTCAAGTCGAGCGAGGACAGCCAAACCGATTCATCCGCGCGGGTGGGGGAGGCGAGGAGTGCGCCGAGGACGGTGTAAGTGAGAAGGGCGGTAAAGGTTTTTTTCATAAGGTCATGCCTATCCTGCGGACGCGGGCCGAACACAAGAGAGGGCGAACACAAGGCTCGCGCCCTGCAACCTTTCCGTAGGGGCGAACCTTGTGTTCGCCCTTCCATTGTCATATTCGCCCTTCCGTGACATGTCATCAGGGTCTTTATCCGCGCCTCACCACCCGACACCCGAACACCCCGCCGGCCATCGCGCCGGGGTGGGCCTGGAAGCGCACCGTCACCTTCGACTTGCCCGCGACTAGGCCTGCCGGGAGCGGGGAGACGACGTCGAAGTATTCGCCGGGCTTATCTTGATGTAAGGTCTGCGTGGCGACCTTCGTCCCATCTACCAGGACGTCAAAGACGCGGTCGCCCTCCTCGGACCCCCAGTAGGTACAGACCAGGTCCTGGGGCGCGTCGGGCAGCGTCTTGACAGTGAACGAGAACCAGCCGCCACTTGAGGCGTCGCGCCAGTGGCCGCTGCCGTCAGAGCCGGCGCCCGTGCTGGACTTCTCGCTTTGCAGGGCATGATCGTGCTCCGACTGCTGCTCGCCCGGCTTCATCTCGTCCACCGTCCGCGCTTCCAGGGCGAGCGTCCGCGCCTGGGACGCCTGATAATCCGACTCGTGCTGCGCCCAACTCGCCGGAGTGAAGGTGTCCCAGTAGACGGTATAGCGCCCGAAGTAGGTAGAGTAGAACGGCTTTAGCGTGACGTCTTCGGGACGGCCCACGCCCGCCGTGCGGAACGTCAGAGGCTGCCCTGCGACCGGCTTCAGCCACGACTCCAGAGGCTCCCCGGCCGTCATCAGGACGGGGACGCGCGGGTCGCTGACGCGGGAGTACGCGCTCTGGTCGTTCGCGGCGTAGGGCACCGGGTCCTTGAGGCCCGCGTCTCCGAGCTGCCCGGCCAGAACGAGCGGGCCGTACAGGATGGCGACTTTTGTCGGGTCGTCCGGCATGGCCTCCTGGTAGAGATGCATGGGCAGGGTGATCTTCACCTTATCGCCGCTCTGCCAGCGCCGCGCGAGTGTCGCATAGCTGCCGGGGTGGGCCGTGACCGTTTGCGCCCGCCCGTTGACCGAGATGGTCATGCCGCGCGCCCAGGACGGGAAGCGGACGCGGAGGGCCATCGTCGTCGGCCTCGCGCAAGTCAGGGAGAGGCGCGTCGTGTCGCTCTCGGGGAACCGCGTTTCCTGCCGGACGCTCAGGCCCTTCGCGCGCCAGTGCAGCACGGACGGGATGAAAAGATTGACGTAGAGGCTTCTGTCATCGTGGAAGTACACGCTGTCGCCGTACTTGACGTGGTTCTCCATGCCGGTCCCGACGCAGCACCAGAACGATTCGGTGGGCGAGCTGTAGGTCTTGAAATGGCCGGGCTTGAGAGAAACGTAGTAGGTCATCATGCCGCGCACCGGGTCCTGCGAGGCCAGGATATGGTTGTACAGGGCGCGCTCGTAGAAGTCGGCGTACTCGGCATTCGGCGTCCACTCGAACAAGTGCCGCGTCAGCTTCAGCATGTTGTAAGTGTTGCAGGTCTCGGCCGTGACGGGGCTGAGATGGCGACTGAGCTGTCCAGGCGCATCGAAATGCTCGCCGTCAGTGTTCGCGCCGATGGCATAAGTGCGCGTGTGGACGACCCGGTCCCAGAAGTATTCCGCCGCCGTCTTGTCCTTCGGGTCGCCGGTCAGCTCGTACAGCCGCGCCAGGCCGATCAGCTTGGGGATCTGCGTGTTGCCGTGCAGGCCCGCCAAGTGATCTTCGCGCAGTGTCAGCGGGTCCAGCACGGACTTCTGGTAGAAGCGGCGCGACAGGGCTAAATACTTCGCATCACCTGTTAGCGCGTAGACATCGGCCAGTACCTCGTTCATGCCGCCGTGTTCCTGCCCGAGCATGACCTGCCACTGCTCATCACTGAGGTTTCGGGTCGTGTTCATGGTCCAGTCGGACAGCTTTATCAGTACGTCTTTGGCGTGGGCATTGTCCGTGTAAAGGTAAGCGTCACGCAGGCCAGCCATCAGCTTGTGCATCGTATACCAGGGCACCCAGCCGCGCATGAGGCCGTCCCCGTGGCCCGCCGCCACGTCGGCAAACATGGCCTTTCCATCGGGGATAGCGGAAACATAGCCGCTGCCGTTCTTCTCCTGACACAAAGCAAGCTCGCCGACGATGTAGTCCACACGCGCTTTAACGCGCGGGTTCCGGGTCGCCCGGTACTGCATGGACAGCGCGGACAGGTAATGGCCCAGGATGTGTCCCGCTACGCCCGAGTTCTCCCACCCGCCATAGATGGGCGCTTTGGGCGTCAGCCCCGCTTCGGTGCGGAAGTTATGAAGGAGTCGGTCAGGGTCGAGCGACAGCAGGTAGGCGGTGTCGCGCCCCATCGCCGCTTGGAAGGGGCTGGGGAGCAGCATCACATCGGCGAGATCGAACGGCTGGACGCGCCCCGGCACGGTGGGGGCGACTTTGTAGACGTTGGTCATAGCGGGTTTCGCCTTGATAAGATGTACGGGCGGCGCGGCGACAGCCGCGCTGGCTAAGAGCAGGAGGCCGCAGGCGGGTAGGAATGAGGCGTTCTTCATAAATGGTCTTTCAGTGTGGGATTGGCGGCGGCCAGACGCCGGCGTCAACCGCTAACGCTAGCAGCGACAGTCAGAGAGGGATTGAAGTGGTTCCATTCGTCAAGACAGTCAATGGGCATCGTTTAAGGTGGACTATGTCTCCTTGCTATCAGTGGGACTACACTGAGTCAGGTAATACCTGTAGAAGCCCCCAGCCTTTAGGCGGGGGAGTAGTCACTTTAGCCCATTTCCCTGTCCTAATTTACGGGACCATTATACGGTGAGACTGTAAGTATACTGGATGTTGTTCGACCAGTCAACCCATACGAAATCCACTCCCGCACTCCTAG